>CAZDAO010000003.1:0-52611 GCA_964503015.1 uncultured Nocardioides sp.
TGAAGGGCGGCGACGCGGTGATGCTCAAGCTCGCCGCCGACCTGCCGGAGCCCAACCGCGACCTCACCTTCATCTTCTACGAGGCCGAGGAGGTCGACTCGGTCCACAACGGGCTGCGCAAGCTCACCGAGAGCGACCCCGACCTGCTCGAGGCGGACTTCGCGATCCTCATGGAGCCCAGCAACGCCGCGATCGAGGCGGGCTGCCAGGGCACCATGCGCGTCGACGTGCGCACCACCGGCGAGCGCTCCCACAGTGCGCGCAGCTGGAAGGGCGTCAACGCCATCCACCTCGCCGGCCCGGTGCTGGACCGGCTCAACGACTACGTCGCACGCCAGCCCGAGATCGACGGCCTGACCTACCACGAGGGCCTCAACGCCACCGGCATCCGCGGGGGCGTCGCCGGCAACGTGATCCCCGACGAGTGCGTGGTCGAGGTCAACTTCCGCTTCGCCCCCGACCGCAGCGAGGCCGACGCCGAGGCGTTCGTGCGTGAGTTCTTCGAGGGCTACGACGTCACGGTGACCGACATGGCCGCCGGCGCCCTGCCCGGGCTCGACCGCCCGGCGGCCAAGGCGTTCGTCGACGCCGTCGGCGGCGAGGCGGCCCCCAAGTTCGGCTGGACCGACGTCGCGCAGTTCACCAAGCTCGGCGTGCCGGCCGTGAACTACGGGCCGGGCGACCCGATGTTCGCGCACAAGCAGGACGAGCACGTCCCCGTGGAGCACGTCGAGCGGTGCGAGCGCACGCTGAAGGAGTGGCTGGCATGAACGATCGGTCCAGTGAGCACGCGACCGACCGGATGAGGGGCCCGGTCATCGAGCGTCGCGGCCAGGTCCGCGAGGGCACCACCACCGACCAGCGGTTGCTGGACTCGCGCGGCCCGACCGACTGGGTGCACACCGACCCGTGGCGGGTGCTGAGGATCCAGGCCGAGTTCGTCGAGGGCTTCGGCGCCCTCGCCGAGCTCGGGCCGGCGATCGCGGTCTTCGGCTCCGCCCGCACCCCGGCCGACCACGTGCACTACGCGATGGCCGAGGAGGTCGGGCGCCGGCTCGCCCAGGCCCACTTCGCCGTGATCACCGGCGGCGGCCCCGGTGCGATGGAGGCCGCCAACAAGGGCGCCTGCGAGGCCGGCGGCGTCAGCGTCGGGCTCGGTATCGAGCTGCCCTTCGAGGCCGGGCTCAACCAGTGGGTCGACAAGGGCATCAACTTCCGCTACTTCTTCGCCCGCAAGACGATGTTCGTGAAGTACGCCCAGGGGTTCGTGGTGCTGCCCGGCGGCCTCGGCACCTTCGACGAGCTCTTCGAGGCGCTCACGCTGGTCCAGACCCAGAAGGTCACCTCGTTCCCCATCGTGCTGCTGGGGTCGTCGTACTGGCAGGGACTCATCGACTGGATGCGCGACACCGTGCTGGCCGAGGGCAAGATCAACCCGCAGGACCTCGACATGATGGTCGTCACCGACGACGTCGAGGAGGCGGTGGCGCTGATGGTCGCCGCGCGCGAGGACCGGTGGCCCACGCCCTCCGCGGAGCGGCCCGAGTGAGGAGGTCCGGTCGATGACGTGGCTGTTCGCGGTCCTGGTCGTGCTCGTCATGGGCGGGGTGGCGCTCGTGGCCTCGGGTCGCGGCGGGTCGATGCCGCCGGCGTACGACGACCGGCCCGACCTGGCGCTGCCCGCCGACCGGCGGATCGACGCGCAGGTCCTGCGCACGGTGCGGTTCCCGCTCGCCGTGCGCGGCTACCGGATGTCCGACGTGGACGCCCTGCTGGCGCGGCTGGCGACCGAGCTCGAGGACGCGGCGCACGGGCAGGGGCAGGAGCGCGAGCAGCAACCGGAGGCCGACCCGGACGGGTCTGGACCTCAGGGCGGCTCGTCTGGCGACCCCGGACACTCCTAGGGCAGGATTCCTCGAATGTCGTTCCCGATCGTCGTGTGGATCCTCACGGTCCTCGCTGCCGTGGTGGTCGTCCTGACCCGTCTTCGCCTCAGCGGTGAGGAGGCGGCCGGACAGTTCTCCATCAGCCGTCGGATCACCCTCGCGCACTTCGGTGCCGGCCTGGTCGCCCTCGTGCTGTGGCTCGGCGTGCTCGTGGCGCCGGAGGACTCCTTCGTCGGGGGACCGCTCGTCGGGATCGTCGCGATCGCCGCCTGGTGGATCACCGCGGGGTGCGGCCTGCTGATCCTGGCCCGGTGGCTGCCGGCGAAGGGCCGCCACGTGCCGGAGGCCCACGGCGACCGGTGGAGCGACGGCCCGGGGCTCTCCCTGCTCGCTCACCTCGGCATGCTCGTCGGCGTGCTGGTCTTCACCTACGCCTACCTCACCGCGGCCGTCTGATGCGGCGGCTCCTGGCCATCGGCCTGCTCGCGGCGGGGTTGTCGGTCCCGGTGACGTCCTCACCGGTCGCGGCCGCCGAGGCGGACGCGCCGCACCGCCCTGCGGTCGTCGAGGCGCGCACCATCGGCCACTCGGTGCGCGGCCGGCCGATCCGCGCCTGGCGGCTCGGCGAGTCCGGCAAGCGGCCGATGGTGCTCATCTCGACCATGCACGGCAACGAGCCGCACACCCGGCGCATCCTGGAGACGCTGCGCGACGGCCGGGCGATCCGGGGCGTCGACCTGTGGGTGATCCCGACCTACAACCCCGACGGCCTGGCGCGCGGCACCCGCCGCAACGCCCGCGGCGTCGACCTCAACCGCAACTTCCCCTTCAAGTGGGCCGACCTCGACGGCAACTACGAGTCGGGCCCGCGGCCGGCCAGCGAGCCCGAGACCCGGGCCGTGATGGCGTTCCTGCGGGAGGTGAACCCGCGCCGGGTGCTGAGCTTCCACCAGCCGCTCGTCGGTGTCGACACCGACACCAAGGACGCCGGATTCGCGCGCCGGGTGGCTCGCGCCCTCCGCCTCCCGCGCAAGACGCTGGACTGCGGCGGGCTGTGCCACGGCACCATGACGATGTGGTTCAACCACCACTTCGCCGGCTCGGCGCTCACCGTCGAGTACGGCGCGCGCCCGCCGCGCCACCGGATGGCCGTGCGGGCGCCGCGCCAGGTCCTCTCGGTGCTCGGCGCCCACCGCACCTCGCGCGGCTGACCGATCCGGCGGAGCGCGCACTCGGCAGCATCCGGTGCACAGGCGCCCACTCGACCCGGGATCGGCTCAGCGCCCCTGGAACACCGGCTTCTGCTTGGCCACGAAGGCGTCCACGGCGGCCAGGTGGTCCTCGGTCCCACCGGTGAGCGCCATCTTCTCGGCCTCGAAGGCCAGCGACTCCTCGAGCGGGTGCGCGGCGGCGTACGCCACCGCCTGACGGATCGAGCCGAAGGCGACGGTGGGCCCGGAGGCGAGGCGCCTGGCGAGCTCGCCGACGGCGGCGGCGAACCCGTCCTCCGGCACCACCTGGGTCGCCAGGCCGAGCTCGAGGGCCTCCTGCGCCGAGACGGTGCGCGGGAAGTAGAGCAGCTCCATGGCCTTCGCGCGGCCGACGAGGCGGGGGAGGGTCCAGCTCGAGCCGGTGTCGCAGGAGAGCGCGACGCCGGCGAAGGAGGTGTTGTAGCCGGCGGTGTCCACCAGGATGCGGAAGTCGGCGGCGAACGCCAGGCTCGCCCCGGCGCCGGCGGCGACACCGTTGACGGCCGCGACGACCGGCTTCGGCATGGTCGCCACGGCCTGCACGATCGGGTTGTAGTGCTTCTCCACCGTGTCCGAGAGCGGGACGTCCGCGTCGCCCTTCAGCCCGGCCAGGTGCTCCTTGAGGTCCTGGCCCACGCAGAAGGCCCGTCCGCTGCCGGTCAGCACGACGCACCGCACCTCCGGGTCCTCGGCCACCCGCCGTACGGTCGCGAGCAGCAGGTCCTTGGTGGCCACGTCGAGGCCGTTCATCGCCTCGGGGCGGTTGAGGGTGATCGTGGCGACGGAGTCGACGACGGAGAGCAGGACGGGTGCGGTCTGGTCGGCGGTCGGGGGCGCAGTCATGGGGGCAGTCTGCCGGACGCCGTCCCCACCTCCGTGCGCCCTGTGGTGCCGATCACGCGCCCCATGAGGGATACTGGGACCGTACGACGCCGATCGAGGCGGCCAGGAACGACACAGCCGCCTCGATTCGCATGTGAAGAGCACCATCGTCGAAGAGATGGCTGAACAGGAAGAGGTGCGCCGATGGCCGCCATGAAGCCCCGCACGGGCGACGGACCCCTCGAGGTCACCAAGGAGGGCCGCGGCATCGTGATGCGCGTCCCGCTCGAGGGTGGTGGGCGGCTTGTGGTCGAGCTGAACGCCGAGGAGGCAACGTCTCTCGGTGACGCCCTCAAGGACGTCGTCGGCTGATCGTGGCGACGTCCGCGCAGCTGCCCACGCAGGTTTCTCCCCCCGAGTTCGCGCTCAGTCCGGCCCTGCCGCACCAGATCGGCGGGGCCGAGGTCTGGGCCTTCCCGGTCCTCCCGGACCCGGACGGACTCCTCCTCGGACCCGGCGCCGACGAGGCCTCCGACGTCCTCGGCCTGGACCTCCTCGCGGCCCTCGACGCCGCCCGCGCGACCGGGCGCACCGGTGAGGTCACCGCGGTCCCGGTGGCCGGTCCCGCCGACAACGCGAGCCTGGTGCTGCTCGTCGGCGTGGGCGACGGCACGGTCACCGACTTCCGTCGCGCCGGCGCCGCACTGGCCCGCGCCACCAAGGACCGCGCCAGCGTCGTCACGACGCTCGCCGCGATCGCCCCGGACGAGGGCCTCGCCGCCTTCGTCGTGGGCGCGATGCTCGGCTCCTTCTCCTTCCACTGGCGCTCGACGGGCCCGCAGGAGCGCCCCGTCGCCCGCATCGTGCTCGCCGACGTCAGCGACGACGGTGCCGACGACGAGCTCGGGCGTGCCATCGCGCTCGGGGGCGCCGGCTGGCGATCCCGCGCCCTGGCCACCGTGCCCGCCAACCTCAAGACCCCGGCCTGGCTCGCCGAGCAGGCGATCGAGGTCGGGGAGGCGGCCGGGCTGAGCGTGCAGGTCTGGGACGAGGAGCAGCTCCGCGCCGAGGGCTTCGGCGGCATCCTGGCTGTCGGCGGCGCCTCGGCCCACCCGCCGCGCCTCATTCGGATGGACTACAAGCCCCGCGGTGCGACGAAGAAGATGCCCACCGTGGTGCTCGTCGGCAAGGGGATCACCTTCGACACCGGTGGCCTCGACATCAAGCCCAGCGAGTCGATGCTGACCATGAAGCGCGACATGAGCGGCGGCGCCGCGGTGATCGCCGCGATGGCGGCCCTGCGCGACGTCGACTGCCCCGTGCGCGTGATCGGCCTGGTCCCCGCCGCCGAGAACGCCATCAGCGGCTCGGCCATGCGTCCCGGCGACGTGATCACCCACTGGGGCGGGCGCACCTCGGAGGTCAACAACACCGACGCCGAGGGCCGGCTCGTCCTCGCCGACGCGATGGCGTACGCCGTCTCCGAGCTCACGCCGGCCGTGCTGGTCGACATCGCCACCCTCACCGGCGCGATGAAGGTGTCGCTGGGGCAGTGGACCGGAGGCTACTTCGCCAACCACGAGGGCCTCGCGTCCCAGGTCGAGACCGCCGCACGGGAGTCCGGCGAGAACGTCTGGCGGATGCCGCTGGTCAGGGACTACGAGGAGAAGGTGACCTCGAAGATCGCCGACGGCGACAACGCCGCGGGAGGCGCCGGTGCCATCACGGCGGCGCTGTTCCTCCAGCACTTCGCCGGCGACGTGCCGTGGGCGCACATCGACTTCGCGTCGGCTGCCGAGTCGCCCGCCGACCGGCACGAGTGGACCGCCGGGCCCAGCGGCTTCGGTCCGCGCCTGCTCCTCAGCTGGCTCGGCTCCGACGACCCGTTGGACGGGATCGCCTGATGCTCGGCCTCACGGTGCGCTGGTCCCTCGTCGACGCCGACGACGGCGTGGAGGACCAGCTGGCCACCTACGTCGCCGACACCTCGCACGCGCGCTTCACCGGCATGGCCGGACTCCGGTTCAAGACCTGGCGCATGGTCCGCGGCGAGTGGTTCGAGGGGTGCTACGTCTTCGCCACCGACGCGGCGCGCGCGGAGTTCCAGCGCACCTTCACCGACGGCGCCGACGAGTCACCGGGCTCGCAGATCATCGGCTCCTCGCCGATCCTCATCGAGGCCTGCGACATCGTCGCCGTCGCCGAGGGCTGGGACGGTTTCGCGGCCGCTCCCCGGTCCTGACAGCCGAGCCGCACGGGCACGTCGGCGGTGACGTTTCATCAAGGTATGCAGGCGTATGGGCACTTGCCACGGTCAATTGACGCAGGCAAGCGCCTGTTCGCCGACATACCTTGATGAACAGACGGTGCCCGGTCAGCCGGCCTCGGGGGCCCATTCCTTCTTGGCGGCCAGGAGGCCGTCGCCGACGGGGAGCAGGACGGGGACGAGCGCCTCGTGCTCGAGGATGGTGCGGCCGAGGTCGCGGATGGTGACCGTCTCCTCGTCGCGCTGGGCAGGGTCGGCGACCCGGTCGTGCCAGAGGGCGTTGTCGAAGGCCACGATGCCGCCGGGGCGCAGCAGGCGCAGCGCCTCCTTGAGGTACGCGGCGTACTCGCGCTTGTCGCCGTCGCAGAAGACGAGGTCGTAGTGGCCGTCGGTCAGGCGGGGGAGCACGTCGAGCCCCGCCCCGGCGATGGTGCGCGCGCGGTTGCCGGGGATCCCGGCCTCGCTGAAGGTCTCCTTGGCGAGCCGCTGGTGCTCGGCCTCGATGTCGACCGTGGTGAGCACGCCGTCGGCGCGCATGCCGCGCAGCAGCCAGAGGCCGGAGACTCCGGTGCCGGTGCCGATCTCGACGACCGCGCGGGCGTCGAGGACCGAGGCGAGGAACCGGAGCGCCGCGCCCGTGCCGGAGCCGATCGGCGACACCCCGACCTCCTCGGCGCGACTGCGAGCCGCGGCCAGGATCTCGTCCTCGGCCACGAAGTCCTCGGCGTAGGTCCAGCTCGCGGTCTTGATCGGCGCAGTGTGGGGCACGAGCGGACTCTATCGCGCACGGACCGCGCGACGTGGGCGGGAACACACAGGCCTCCTCGGTCGTTGGACCGCTCGTCGGACGCCGAGGCCTTCACCCGAAGTTCTTGGTCGTCGCGCATGAGGTTCACAGGGAACTCTCAGGCGCGATCCCTAGCGTGAGGAAGGACAGCGAACCGTTGCAGCTGCGGTCGAGGAAGACGAGCCAGGGAGCACGCGTGGCTGACCAGGTCGAGACCACCCCGGGCCCCGGCCCTGACCAGGGGGCGGTCGACGGCGCCGCCGTGCCGAGCTGGGACGAGGTCGTGGAGCAGCACTCCGACCGTGTCTTCCGCCTCGCCTACCGGCTCACCGGCAACCGGCCCGACGCCGAGGACCTCACCCAGGAGGTCTTCGTCCGGGTGTTCCGCTCGCTCGACACCTACACGCCCGGCACCTTCGAGGGCTGGCTGCACCGCATCACTACGAACCTCTTCCTCGACGGTGCGCGGCGCAAGCAGCGGATCCGCTTCGACCCGCTGTCCGACGAGCGGGCCGCCCGGCTGACCAGCACGGTCGCGGACCCCGAGCTCGCGCTGGCCGACCAGACCTTCGACGACGACATCGAGACCGCCCTCGCCACGCTGCCCCCCGACTTCCGCGCCGCCGTCGTGCTGTGCGACGTCGAGGGCCTCAGCTATGAGGAGATCGCGGAGATCATGGACGCCAAGCTCGGCACCGTACGCTCCCGCATCCACCGCGGCCGCACCATGCTCCGCAAGGCGCTCGCGCACCGCGAGCCCGCCGCGGGCCGCCAGCGCTACTCCGGTCCGACCGCGCCCAGCCCGCGAGGGTCGGTGTCGTGATGTCCCACCTCGGCTCCCGGGTGAGCGCCCTCCTCGACGGCCGGCTGGCCCCCGAGGAGGAGGAGCGCTGCTGGAACCACGTCCAGTCCTGCCACGCCTGCCGTGACCTGGTCGAGCAGGAGGGCCGCGTGAAGACCCAGCTCGCCCGGCTCTCGATGGGCTCCTCGACCTGCTCGCGCGACCTCAAGTCGTCGCTGCTGGGCGGCTGCTCCAGCCTCGCCCCGCAGCCGTTCCCGACCGCCGACCACCGACCGCGCCGCGGCCTGGTGGCGATCGGCGGCGGTGCCGCCAGCGCCTGCGTCGTCGGCGTGCTCGCCCTCGGCGTGGCCGGCGCGCCGCGGATCGAGCCGCGCCCGCCGGCGACCGACCTCATCCGTCCCGCCGGCCCCGTCGCGCCGGCGACCACCACGGACGACCGGGCCGCCCGCACCCCGGTCTCGCCCTCCCGGACGCCCCTGGCCGAGCGCCTAGTGGCGATCCGGGAGAAGATTGCTCCGTGAGCGACGAGGACAGGCCCCACGCGCAGGGACCCGACGAGCCGACGCAGCCCCTCGCGGGCTGGCGCCCGCAGGAGACGCCGGCGGCGCAGCCCGAGGGTCAGGCCTACGGTGAGCAGCACGCGGCGGACTCCGCCCCGTCCGCCGACGGGCCCGCACAGAAGCCCGAGCGTTCCGAGGGTTCCGCGCGGTCCGAGCCGTCCGCCGACGACCACCTGGTCGCGGGGCCGCCGCCGGGGAACGCCTTCCCGTCGACCCCACCGCCCGGCCCACCGTCGACCCCACCGCCCGGCTCGCAGCAAGGCCCGCAGCCCGGCTCGCAGCAGGGCCTGCAGCGGGGACCGCAGGCCGGCCCGCAGCCGGCACCCGCCACGGTGCCGATGGCACCTCGGCCCGGCCCGCCGCCGGCAGGTCCGGCGTACTTCGGTCCGGGTCCCTACCCGCGCCCCGACTACGCGCGACCGGCCCCGGCCCGCAGGCTGCCGCTCTGGTCGTGGGTGGCGGTGGCCGCGGTCGCGCTGGTGGTCGGGGTGCTCGGCGGCCTCGCCGGTGCAGCCCTGCAGGACGAGCTCGCCTCGCAGGGGGGCACCGTCGACAACGGGCTCGACGGCGTCCGGACCCAGAGCGCCGCGCCGCTCGACGCCGACAACGGGTCCGTGCCGGCTGTCGCCCAGGCCTTGCTGCCCAGCACTGTCCAGATCGTCGCCGAGTACGACGGCGAGTCGGCCGGCGCCACCGGCTCGGGCTTCGTGCTCGACCGCGAGGGCCATGTCGTCACGAACAACCACGTCGTGGCCTCGGCAGCCGAGGAGGAGGGCCCGATCGTGGTGATCGACCACGCCGGCGACCGCCACGACGCGACCATCGTGGGCCGGAGCTCCGTCTACGACCTGGCCGTCCTCCAGGTCGAGGACGCGCGTGGGCTGGAGCCCGCGGCGCTCGGCGCCTCCCGGGTGCTCCACGTCGGCGACCCGGTGGTGGCGTTCGGTGCACCGCTGGGACTGAGCCAGACCGTCACGTCGGGCATCGTCAGCGCGCTCAACCGGCCGGTGACCACCGGGGACTCCGCCGACGACTCCTCCTACATCAACGCCGTGCAGACCGATGCCGCGATCAACCCGGGCAACTCCGGCGGCCCCCTGGTCAACCTGGCGGGTGAGGTGGTGGGGGTGAACTCCGCCATCGCCACCACGGGTGGGGCGACGACCGAGTCCGGCAACATCGGCGTCGGCTTCGCCATCCCGATCGAGCAGGTCCGCACGACCGTGGACCAGATCCTGCGGACCGGCCGGGCCGAGTACCCGGTCATCGGTGCCCAGGTGCGCACCGGTGGCGAGCAGGACTCCGAAGGCGCCACGATCACCGAGGTCATGCCGGACACCCCGGCCGAGCGCGCGGGCCTGAGGAAGGACGACCTGATCACCCGCGTCGACGACCAGCCCGTCAACGACGGCATCGCGCTCATCGTGGCGATCCGGACGCACCGGCCGGGCGAGACCGTCGAGATGTCGGTCCTGCGGGGCGGCGAGGAGCAGGTCGTCGAGATCGAGCTCGACGGCAAGGTCGGATAGCCCCCGGCACCGCCGTACGGTCTGGCTAGAGGGGTGACGACCCGCCGTCGACGGGCGTCGGGTCGGACTCCACGAAGGGGTGCTCGGCGACGAAGGACCGCGTCTCGGCGTACATCCGCTGGATGAAGTCCTCGAGCTGCGAGCGCTCCACGCGCCACTGGCCGCGGCCGCCGATCTTGATCGCGGGCAGGTCACCGCGCCGGACCAGGGCGTAGACCTGCGCGCTGGAGGTGTTGAGCACCTCCGCCACGTCGGCGAGCGTCAGGAATCGGGGGTCCTCGGGCATGGGGTCATCGTGCCACCCGACCGGGCGCTCACGGTGGCGACCGGCGGGTGCTGTGGACGGGCAGGTGTGAAGTCGGCCCGGGGCGGCAATGATGCTCGCGTGTCTCGGAATCCCTCTCGGGCGTCGGCACGCGACGACCGCCTCCTCGACGTCCCTGCCGCCACGCGCACCAGTTCGCCCGGCTGGCGCGACCCGCGGCTGTGGGTCGGTGTCGTGCTGGTGACCGGCTCGGTGGTCGCCGGCGCCCGCATCCTCGCCGGCGCGGACGACATGACCTCGGTCTGGGCCGCGTCCGCCGACCTCGCGGCCGGGGAGACGGTGCAGGCCGACGACCTCACCGCCACCCGCGTGCGGTTCGACGACGCGGCCGACCAGCGCCGCTACCTCGCGGTCGACGACGAGCTCCCGGCCGACCTGACCCTGACCCGGCCGCTCGCGCAGGGCGAGCTGGTCCCGGCCGGCGCCCTCGGCGAGGCCTCGGCCGACGACACGGTGTCCGTCTCGGTCGCCGTGCCCGCCGAGCACGTGCCGACCGGCCTGGCGCGGGGCTCGCGGGTCGACGTCTGGGTCCTCGGTGAGGACCGTCGCTCGCGCGCGGGCGCGGAGCTGGTGCTCGGCGACGTGGTGATCCTCGACGCTCCGGTGGTCTCCGACGCCTTCGCCTCCGCGACCACGCGCCAGCTGGTGCTCGCCGTCCCCGAGGCCGACGAGGAGTCGCTCGCGACGGTGCTCGCCGCCAGCGGCGACGACCGGGTCCGCGTCGTCGGCCGGGGCTGACCGCCGTGATCTGCGTGCTGGTCCTGGCCGCGGGGGAGGCGTGGGAGTCGCCCGCCCTCGCCGACCTCGAGGCCCACCCGGGTGTCGTGGTGCTCAAGCGCTGCGTCGACGTCGACGACCTGCTCGCCTCGGTGACCAGCGGGCAGGCCGACGTCGCCGTGCTGTCGCTGGACGCACCGGGCCTCGATCCCGCGAGCATCGCCCACCTGCGTCGCCACGCCGTACGACCCGTGGGGGTCACCACGGCCGCGGCCGAGGACCTCGACGTGCGCGAGCACGCGCATCGACTGGGCATCTCGGCCGTGGTCGGGGCGGGCGGGCTGGCCGCGCTGCCGGAGGTCGTGACGACCGTCGAGGACGTCGCCGACACCCACGCCCGCCCGGCGGACCCGGTGCCCGCCCCGACGGTCGAGGAGCCGGCCGGTGGCCGCGTGGTCGTGGTCTGGGGACCAGCGGGCGCCCCCGGCCGCACGACGGTCGCGGTCAACCTCGCGTGTGAGCTGGCCCGGCGCTCGGCCGCGACCGTGCTCGCGGACCTCGACCCCCATGGCGGGGCGGTCGCCCAGCAGCTCGGGATCCTCGACGAGGTGTCGGGACTGCTGTCCGCCGCGCGGCTCGCAGCCTCCGGGCAGCTCGAGGAACGGTTCCCGTCCGTGTGCCGTGCCGTCGGCGAGCACCTCGCGGTCGTCACGGGGCTGCCGCGACCCGACCGGTGGCGCGAGGTCCGCGCCGCCCACGTCGACCAGCTGCTCGAGCAGGCCCGCGGCCTCGGCGACGTGGTGGTCGACACCGGGTTCAGCCTCGAGGACGACGGTCCCGACCTCGGTGGCCGGCCGGCTCGCAACGCCCTCACCCTCGCGGCCCTCGAGCACGCCGACGAGGTGGTGGTGGTCGGCGCGGCGGACCCCGTCGGGCTCACCCGCCTGGCCCGGGGGCTCGTCGACCTCAGGGAGCGCACCGGGGGCGTCCCGGCCCGCGTGGTGGTCAACCGGATGCGCGGGTCGATCGGGTGGTCGGAGAAGGACATCGCCGGGATGGTCGAGGGCTTCAGCCGCGTCGCCGGCCTGCACTTCCTGCCCGACGACCGCGTGGCGACCGACCGCGCGCTGGTGACGGGGCGTCCCCTCCTCGAGGGGGCGGACTCGTCGCTGGTGCGCAGCCTGACCGCGCTCGCGGACGCGGTGTTCCCGGCGAGCGTCCATCCGGCGCCGGGACGGGGACGTCGGCGAAGACGAGGATGAAATTCTGGATTCCGTCAAGAATTCGTTAAGTTGGAGTCTACTTTCAAGGAGACTCCGATGGTTGACACCATGCGCTCGACTGGCCTCGCCCTCGTCGCCCTGACCCTCACCCTCACCGCGGCCCCCGCGCTCGCGAAGCCGCAGGGCACCACGGGCGACGACGTCATCTCCGGCAACCGCCGCGCCAACCACATCATGGCGCTGGGGGGTCGCGACCGGGTGACGGCCAACGGCGGCAACGACACCGTCTACGCCGGCAAGGGCGGCGACACCGTCACCGGTGACGACGGCGACGACTGGATCACCGCCCAGCCCGGCAACGACTGGGTCGCCGGCGGCCTGGGCGACGACCGGATCGACGGTGGGCAGGGCCGCGACACGATCTACGGCGGCGAGGGCGACGACAAGCTGTCGGCCAACGTCGGCAACGACGTCGTCCACGGCGAGGCGGGCAACGACATCCTCGGTGGCAACGACGGCGACGACCAGCTCTTCGGCGGCGACGGCACGGACAAGCACATCGGGGGTGCCGGCAACGACTGGATCGACGGCGGTCCCGGCGACGACGGCGCTATCCAGGGCGGTCCCGGCGACGACGTGCTGATCGACGGCGACGGCAACGACACCAAGGTCAAGGGCGACGAGGGCGACGACACCGTCTTCCTCGGCCCCGGACGCGACAAGGTGTTCGGCGAGCAGGGCAACGACACCATCTACCTCTACCCCGACGGGGTCGAGGACCGCATCCACTGCGACGACCCGACCCAGCACGACTCCGGCAACGCCGACCGGGTCGTCTTCGTCGGTCGGCGCGACCCCGCCGACGTCATCGACTACCGCGGCTCGTGCGACATCATCGAGGTCGTGCAGGCACCGCCCGCGGGCTGGCCCTACGGCCCGGTCGCGCAGCGAGCAGCAGGTGCAGACCTCCCGCGCTGAAGCCGACCTTGGCCGGGACCACCGGGCTGACCGGTGGGGGAGGGCCGGCCGTCAGCGGACCTCGAGCTGGAGGACGATCGAGTCGGGCTCGTGACTCTCGACCTCGACGACACCTGGGCGGTCGATGGTGAGCTGGTGCTCGCTGGTGCCGGCCTCGTAGGCGATCTCCTGCTCCGGGGTGCTGTGCACGTGGAGCTCGCCGGCCGCGTCGGAGGTGATGGTGAGGTCGAGCGTCTGGCCTACCTCGAGCTCCACCCGCTCGCCGTTGGGGGTGAAGGTGTCACCCTCGCGGGTCACGGTGAGCGCGACGGTGTCGCCATCGGCGCTCGACGTGCTGCTGCTGGGCGAGTCGCCGGGGGCGCTGCTGCCCGGGGCGGTCGTCGGCTCGTCATCACCTCCGTCGCCGCACGCGGAGAGCCCGAGGGCCAGCACGAGGGTGAGGGGGGCGATGCGCGACAGCACGCGACGGGACACGGACTCATCTCCTTCGGACCGACTCAGGGACCGCGCAGAGCGCGGTGAGGGCGGCCATGCACGGGGCGGGCCGCCGGCTCTGCCAGAATCCCATGCGGGACAAGCGTCACCGACGAGAGGTACGTGCATGAGTGAACGGCTGCGGCCGCGGGACCTGGCCATCCTGGCCGCCGAGTCCCCCACGACACCCATGCACAACGCGACGGTCGAGGTGTTCGAGCCGGGCGACTCCGGCTTCGACCACGACCGGCTCGTCGAGCTGATCGCCGACCGCATCGCGTTCGTCCCGCGCTACCGCCAGCGCCTGCAGCTCGTGCCCGGCCGACTGGCCAACCCGGCGTGGGTGGACGACGAGAACTTCGACCTCGGCTTCCACGTACGCCGTTCGGCCCTGCCGCGGCCCGGCAGCATGGTCCAGCTGCGCGAGCTCGTCGCACGGATCGCCTCCCGGCCGCTGGACCGGAGTCGTCCGCTGTGGGAGTGCTACTTCGTCGAGGGCCTCGAGCACGGCCGCGTCGCGCTGCTCACCAAGAGCCACCAGATCCTCGTCGACGGCCGGGAGACGGTCGACATCGGCCAGGTGCTGCTGGACACCTCACCCGACCGCTCCACGCTGGGCCATGACGACGACTGGCGTCCGCGCCGCACCGCCGGCCCGGTCGCAGCGGCCCTCAACGCGCTCACCGACAGCCTGGAGAGCCCGCGCACCGTCTGGTCGACGACGCAGGCCAACGCCGAGGCCCTCGGCCGGCAGGCCTCCGCGACGGGAGCCCGGTTCGCCGAGGTCGCCAACGCGCTCGCCGGCCGCGGCCCCGTGCACTCCACGCCGGTCCACCGCCGGCTCTCCCAGCAGCGCCGCTTCCTCGCGTTGCGCACCGAGCTCGCCGACTACCGCGCGATCCGTGAGGTGCACGGCGGCACCGTCAACGACGTCATCCTCGCGACCCTCGCCGGCGGGCTCCGCGGCTGGCTGATGACCCGAGCCGAGTCGATGGGCGGGCTCCGCACGATCAAGGCGATCGTCCCGATGTCGGTCATCGACGACGAGCTCGAGGCGACCTCCCTCGGCAGCCAGGTCAAGGGACACCTCGTGAACCTGCCGATCAGCGAGCCCAGTCCGGTGGTCCGGCTGCACCAGGTCAGCTACGACCTCAAGGCCCACCGTGACGACGGCCGGGCGGTCTCGGCGCGCCGCCTGTCCGGGATCTCCGGCTTCGCGCCGACGACCTTCCACGCGCTCGGCTCGCGCGTCGCGGCGGCCGAGCTGCGCCACGGCTTCCACATCTCGATCACCAAC
Organism: uncultured Nocardioides sp.; assembly: GCA_964503015.1. Lineage (GTDB taxonomy): Bacteria > Actinomycetota > Actinomycetes > Propionibacteriales > Nocardioidaceae > Nocardioides. The sequence goes on from CAZDAO010000003.1 coordinate 14,917, forward strand.
GTGCCCGGACCGCAGTTCCCGCTCTACGCCGACGGTGCCCGCATGCTGGAGTCCTACCCCGTCCACCCGCTGCTGCCGGACCACCCGCTGGCCATCGGCGTCACGTCCTACGACGGAGCGGTGTTCTACGGCATCACCGCCGACCGCGACGCCGTACCCGACGCCGACGTGCTGGGCCAGTGCGTGCTCGAGGCGCTCGAGGAGCTCAAGGACTCCGCGTCGGACACCCGGCCGCGGGCACCCCGAGGACGGAAGAAGGCGACGAAGCAGGAGGGCAGGCGATGAGCACGCGCGTCTACGTGCCGGGGGAGTGGATGGACGTGCGGGAGACGATGGCGGTGGTCCGCGAGGCGGGGGCCGTCCTCGACCCGCACTGGAACCTCGCGCCGCGACGGGGGTACGCCGTCACGCCGGCGCTGCGTGGCGCGCTCCCCGGCGTCGACGACGAGGGACTCGAGCACTATGCGATGACCGAGGCGGCGCAGGCCTCTCTGGCCGGCTTCCACGACGAGGGCGAACCCATGCGCCGACTCGTGATGGCAGTGGACGTCGACGCGGTCGAGCCGGTGCCCGGCACGGTGTGCGAGGTGACCGTCGAGGTCGCCGTCCCGCACGACGTCGTCGCGTGGCTGGTCGACACCGACGACGCGGCCGCGGCCGTGGCCGCGGTGGCGGGCCAGCTGCCCCTGACCGGTGCGGAGTCGGCCGAGCAGGTCGCGCGTGTCGAGCGCTCCGTCGAGGCCTGCCTCGACCACGAGCTCGCCTGGTATGCCGCGACGGAGGCGGACGAGGTAATGGGGCTGGCCTGAGCGCTGCTTTGAGGCGCGCGCGGCGTCTCTGGCACGATCAGCGACATGGACGCGATCACCTTTCCTCCGGCTCCCACCAACGAGCCGAACCTGACCTATGCACCGGGGAGCGCGGAGCGGGAGACCCTCGTCTCCGAGCTGGCCCGGCTGGAGAAGAAGCAGCACACCCTCCGCGCCGTGATCGGCGGTCGTCGGCGCAACGGCGGCGGCGCCGAGATGAAGGTGGTCCAGCCGCACGACCACGCCCACGTGCTCGGCACGTTCAAGAACTCCACGACCAAGGACGCCGAGGCGGCGATCAAGGCCGCGGCCGACGCCGCACCCGGCTGGGCCGCGATGCCGTTCGACGAGCGGTGCGCGATCATCCTCAAGGCCGCCGACCTGCTGGCCGGCCCCTGGCGGCAGACGCTCAACGCGGCGACCATGCTGGGCCAGTCGAAGACGGCCTTCCAGGCCGAGATCGACGCGGCCTGCGAGCTGATCGACTTCTGGCGGTTCAACGTCCACTACGCCAAGCAGATCCTCACCGACCAGCCGATCGCCAACAGCCCCGGCATCTGGAACCGCACCGACCACCGCCCGCTCGAGGGCTTCGTCTACGCGATCACGCCGTTCAACTTCACCGCCATCGCGGGCAACCTGCCCACCGCCCCGGCGCTGATGGGCAACACCGTGATCTGGAAGCCGTCACCCACCCAGCAGCTGGCCGCGTCCCTGACGATGGAGCTGCTGGAGGAGGCCGGCATGCCGCCGGGCGTGATCAACATGCTTCCCGGCGACGGCCTCGACGTGTCGAAGGTGGCGCTCGCGCACCCCGACCTGGCCGGCATCCACTTCACCGGTTCGACCCCGACCTTCCAGCACCTGTGGCGCACGGTGGGCGAGAACATCTCGGGCTACCGCTCCTATCCTCGGATCGTGGGGGAGACGGGTGGCAAGGACTTCATCGTCGCGCACCCCTCGGCCGACCCCGACGTGCTGCGGGTCGCGATGATCCGCGGTGCGTTCGAGTTCCAGGGCCAGAAGTGCTCGGCCGCGTCGCGGGCCTACGTGCCGCGGTCGGTGTGGAGCAAGATCAAGGACCAGCTCGTCGCCGACACCGAGGCGCTGTCGATGGGCGACGTGACCGACCTGTCCAACTTCATGGGCGCGGTCATCGACGACCGGGCGTTCGCCAAGCACAAGAAGGCGATCGCGCGGGTGCGGGCCAACCGGCACCTCACGCTGCTCGCCGGCGGCCAGACCGACGACTCGGTCGGCTACTTCGTGCGGCCGACGATCATCGAGTCGAGCGACCCGAAGGACCAGATGTTCTCCGAGGAGTACTTCGGCCCGATCCTGGCGGTGCACGTCTACGAGGACGACCGCTTCGAGTCCGTGGTGGCGCAGATGGAGTCGTTCGCGCCGTACGCCCTGACCGGGGCGATCATCGCCCAGGACCGCGCGGCCATCGCGTGGGCGCGCCAGGCGCTGCGCTTCGCGGCCGGCAACTTCTACATCAACGACAAGCCGACCGGCGCGGTCGTGGGGCAGCAGCCGTTCGGCGGCGCCCGCGCCTCGGGCACCAACGACAAGGCCGGTGCGGCGGTCAACCTGCTCCGCTGGACCTCGCCGCGCTCGATCAAGGAGACCTTCGTGCCACCGAAGGACCACCGCTACCCCTACATGGGCTGAGGCTCCTTGAGGCCGATCGCCGATGACATCCCGGCATCCATTCGAATCGGAGGATTCCGCCATGCACGCAAGAACCGATCCGGGCAGGACCGACCCTGACCGGCTCGGGCAAGTCACGCTCCCAGTAGCCCCTGTGTGTTCCTGCTGGCCGCGGCTTTGGTGCCCCGCTCACCAACATCGGCCGCCATCCGGCACAGCGTCGCCATCAAACCGCTTGGTGAGTCAGATCGTGTGACGCTACCACCTAAGCGTGCCTGCCGCACGTGATGGCGCCTCGGCTGCGGCCTGGCGACGGGCCCAGGGTTCCGGTCCGCTGCACGGATAGGTGAGGGAACCAAACCAGCCCGACAGCATCGCGTCCGACAAGGTCGATCGGCCTTGGCCAGAAACCGTCTTGACCACGCTGGGGTGACCGATCATCACCTACCACCGGTCCAGTTCTCCGCAATGTCGGAGCCCACAGCTCGTTCGGGCCCGAGGCGGCATACGTGCCCAAGGGCTTCGTGGATGACTTGCGTGCTTCAACAGATAGTGAGCAACCGCAGTACTGTTTTACTGTCATGAGCGCGGAGGACACTCCCGCTGTCCCGAACGCGAAGGCAGGCTTCAGGGTGGATGCGGCGTCGTCACTGACCATCGTCAACGTCCGGGTATGGGACGGGCAGGCTTTGCGCGATGGTCCTGTGTGCATCGAGAACGGGCGTGTTCTCGCTATCGGCCAAGGTAGGCCCGTCGGCGAACGTGTCGTGGACGCCGGGGGAGGAGTGGTGATTCCTGGGCTCATCGACGCGCACTTTCATGCGTTCGCAGTGAGCTTGGACCTGGAGACCATGCCGACCCAGATGAGCTATGTGGCTCTGGTCGCTGCCCAGCGGCTGCGGAAAGCGTTGAACCGCGGGTTCACCACGGTGCGCGACGTTGCTGGCGGTGACATGGGGCTCCAGCGTGCCATGGAGGCCGGATTCCTCCGGGCCCCCCGCTACTTCTTCTCCGGCCCGGCTTTGTCCCAGACCGGTGGGCACGGAGATCCGCGCAGTCCCGAGACGCCGGCCTCCTCATGCGCCACGACCCATCTCACCGAGGTTGTCGACGGGGTCGACGCGCTCAGAGTGGCGGTGCGCGAGCGTGCGCGAACCGGGGCTCACGTCATCAAGATCCTGACTTCGGGCGGCGTCGTGTCGCCCAGCGATCCTCTTCGCGTCCCCCAGTACAGCGCGGAAGAGATCGCCGTCGTTGCCGCGGAGGCGCAGCGACACGGGATGTACGTCGCAGCTCACGCCTATTCCCCCGAGGCGATTGTCCACTCGGTGGCGAACGGCGTGCGTACCATCGAGCACGGCAACCTGCTCGACACCGCGTCCGCCCGCGAGATGGCAGCACGGGGAGCATTCCTGGTACCGACGCTGGCCGCCTACGACGCAATGAACCGACGCGGTAGGGAAGTTGGCCTGAACCGGGTCGCACAGAACAAGAACGAGGAAGTACTGGACTCCGGATTGGAGGCAGTGCGCATCGCGGTCCGTGAGGGCGTCAAGGTGGGTTGGGGGTCTGACCTGATGGGCGAGCTGGAGAACGACCAGCTGCGCGGGCTCCAACTGCAATCCCAGGCGATGTCCTCGACGGAGTTGTTGCGGTCGGTGACTGTCATCAACGCCGAAATCCTTGGCAGACCGGACCTAGGGGTTATTGAGGTTGGCGGGCCGGCCGACCTGTTGGTCTTGCCCCGAAACCCCGTTGAGGACCCCTCGACCCTGTGGACCCAGGAGCCGGGCCGTGTCGTTATCGCCGCGGGAGAAGTGGTTGCGTGAGTCGCCGTTCCACAGATCAACTTCTGACTAGGATCGCATGTCAAAGTTAGATTCGGGACGGTGCAGCGTAGGACGCGACACCGGTTCCGACCCGAATCATGGCGAGGCGCAAAGGGAGCTCAGTGTAGTGGAAGCGGCAAGCAGTTCCGCCGAGGGCGGCGCCCTCGCTCTGCCCACGTTCGGCATGCGTCGGAACCTTCGTCAAGAGATCGCACACGCGCTTCGAGCCGCCTTGGTTTCTGGGGAGATGCGCCCAGGTGTTCTCTACTCTGCTCCAGCTCTGGCTGAGAAGTTCGGGGTCTCCGCGACGCCGGTTCGCGAGGCAATGTTGGACCTCGCTGGCGAGGGTCTCGTGGAGGCTGTCCGGAACAAGGGCTTCCGAGTCACCGAGCTGACTGACCAGGAACTTGACGACATCACGAGCCTGCGTGCGCTCATCGAGGTTCCTACGGTTGGTGCCATCGCTGCGCGTAGCGACGACGCCCTGCGCAGCAAGGTCGAAGCACTGAGGCCGCTGGCCCTGGAGATCGAACGACAGGCAGAGATCCCCGACCTCATCGCCTACTTGGAGGCCGACCGCCAGTTCCACCTGGGCCTGCTGGCGCTCTCCGGTAACAGCCACTTGGTGGACGTCGTCGGGAACCTCCGGGCCCGTAGCCGGCTCTACGGGCTGCCCCAGCTAGCGCAGCAGGGCCGGTTGGGGCAGTCGGCTCGCGAGCATCAGGAGATCTTGGACCTTGTGTTGGCTGGCGATCAGGACGGCGCCACGAGCCTCATGGCGCGGCACATCCGTCATGTGCGAGGAGCTTGGGCGGGCCATGAGGAGTCCAACGACTCGACTCGGTGACCACAGCTTCACCCGTTACATCGACCGTAGCTGGGCATTGACGTGCGGCCTGCGCTCCGCCAGTCCTTATGCGCCGCCCGCGGCGGCGCATTGCGCTTCGGTGCGGAACCGAGCCGACCGAGCGCTCTGCCGACGTGATGTCGCCAACGGTCGCCCCACGTCGATACACAAGAGGCGAAGTGCCCGTCTCGACCGCCACGCCGGGAAATCGGGCTGGGCCCGCAGCGCTAGTGAGTCGGCGGCGGCCCCTCGACGGTCAACGGCGCATTGGCGTGGTTCAGGTGTCCATTGCGTAGGACCGATCGATAAGATCAGTCATCGCCTCCTGGAAGTCGACCCGCTTCTGCTCGCTCCAGCCAGTGGTCAGTTGGGCGAAGACCTCCTCCTGCCAGCGATGAGCGTGGTCCAGCATGGATCGGCCCACGGGGGTGAGTGATGCTTCGCGCTGCCGGCCATCTGCCGCGGACGCAGCCAGGACCAGGTAGCCGGCCACTGTGGCGGTCTTGATCAACCGAGAGGCTCCGCTCTGGTCGATCCCAAGTTCGTGCGCCATCGCGTTGACCGTCGCAGGAACTCCTCGCTGATTCAGTGCGTGGACCGCCTCCCCGACCAGGACGAGTCGTCCCTGCTCAGCACCGGAGGCCCCCGTGGCCGAGCGGCGGGCCCAGTGCCGGACGAAATGGAACAGCACTCGTCCGGGGCCCTTGCTGGTCATTCGGACGCCGCCAGCTCGCGGCAGATGTGGGCCAGCTCGAGGGCGGACTCGAGATCTGGCAGCCGCAGTGCAGCCGTGACCTTCCCCCCAGAGGCGCGGAAGATCGTCGCCACCCGAGTGGCCCCGTTGCCCTCGGGCCAAGTGGCGTCCTGTTCGACCACCATCAGTCGTTCGCTGATCGGGTGCCATGACCGTGGTGTCAACCTGATCCCGGAACGCTCGAACCACTCCACGAACTGAGTTGGCGTGATCGAACCAGCGCCCTTCGGACTCAAGACCACGACGGGATCACCTACGGCTCCAGCAGACCGCTGCAGGTCACCATCGTCGACGCTCGTGTGCCACTCGCTGACTGCAGCTTCCAAGCTCGTCTCCACGAACGAACTATATGCGATTCGCATACATCGGATCGGTCCGTCGCGCGAGACCCGCGCGCGGTTGTGCTTGAAGTCACCTGCTGTGTAGCATGTAGAATGTGACAGAGCGCACGTCATGCACCGCGAAATCGGGCGCGGTCCGACGGCAGCCCTGACCTCGGGGGCCGGAGGGCGCAAGCATCCGAGCCCGCCTCCGAGACATTTCTGCAATGGAGGTCATGCATGATCGGAAACTTCAAGATTCTGCGATCGGGCAGCGCGGCCCTAGCCCTGACGATCTGTCTCGTCGGGTCTCTCGCTGCTTGCTCCGGCAGCAGTGACGAGGACGGTGACGCGGGTCAGAAGCAGAGGGGCGGCACGCTCAAGGTGCTCGGGGCTGGCCAGATCGATCATCTGGACCCGGCGACGTCTTCGTTTGTCCCGAACATGGCTCTCATGCGGGCCATCACCCGCCAACTGGTCAGTTACAAGACCACTGCCGACGAGGATGAACGAATCATCCCTCAACCCGACTTGGCGGTGGCAGTTCCCGAGCCCACGGACGGCGGGACCACGTACGAGTTCACTTTGCGAGACGACATCTTCTGGCAGAGCGAGGAAGGCGGGGATCCCCAGCCGATCGTGGCTGCTGACTTCCAGCGAGGTTTCAAGCGCCTGTGCAACCCCTCGCTTCCCAGCCCGATGGTCGGCTACTTCGTGAGCCTCATCGACGGGATGCGCTCGTTCTGCGATGGCTTCGCCGATGTGGAGCCGCAGGCAGGCCCGATCCGTGAGTACATCGAGAGCACGGAAATCTCCGGCCTCACCGCACCAAGCGACAATCGCCTGGTCTTCAAACTGACTGAGCCGGCCAGCGACTTCATGTACATGCTGACTCTGACCGTTACCGCGCCCGCACACGAGGACGTCCTGGCGTACCTGCCGGATTCGCCGGAGTATCGCGACAACTACATCTCGTCGGGCCCGTACACCGTGGCCGAGTACGTCCCGGACAAGTCGCTCACCTTGGAACGGAACGACGCGTGGTCCCCTGACAGCGACCCCCTGCGGGAAGCCAACGTGGATGGCGTCGAGATGACCTTCGGGTTGACCAACGACAGCATCATGCAGCAGATCCGCGCTGGAAGTGCCGACATGTTCTACGACATCACTCCCTCGCCGGCAGTGGTTCAGCAGCTCAGGGCCGCGCAGGACGACAAGCTCACGACGTTGCCTCGTGGAGATGTCAATCCAAACTTGTGGATCAACATTCACAGCCCCAACAACAATGGGGCGCTCGCCAACCTCAAGGTCCGCCAAGCGCTGCAGTACGCGGTCGACAAGGCCGCGGTTGTCCAGACGCTGGGTGGCGAGTCGCTCTCTGCGGTGCAGAACGGCATCTTCGGTCAGGGCGTCCTGGGGCACCATGACTACCAGCCGTATCCGTCCGAGGGCTCGAAGGGCGACCCGGAGAAGGCGGCCGAACTCCTGGCTGAAGCTGGATACCCCGACGGAATCACCCTGAAGATGCCTTATCGCAACTTCGACGTTGAGCCGCAGATTGCGCAGACCCTGCAGGCAAGCTTGGAAAAGGCGGGCATCACCGTCGAGCTCGAGCCGGTCAACTCGACCGACTTCTACGCCGAGTACATGGTGAACCGCGACGCAACCAAGCGCGGGGTGTGGGACATCGCCCCAACGGGCTGGACCCCGGACTGGCAGGGCGGGGCGGCACGTTCGGTGTTCCAGCCGCAGTACACCTCCGACGGGGTTCAGAACACCTACAACTACATCGACTACAACAACGACGAGGCCAATGATCTCGCCGCGCAGGCGCTTGCCGCCGCCAGTGCGGAGGAGGCGGCCGCGCTCTGGGAGAAGGTCGACGAGACGGTTATGGCGGACGCTGTGGTGATCCCGGTGGCGTCTCGACAAGCCGTGCTCTACCACAGTGACCGAGTGCAGGACTTCCTGCCCTTCACACTCAGTCTTCAGGGCGACTGGACGACGCTCTGGCTTGAGGGCTGAATCACTCCGCGCGGGGCGGCGGTGTTCCACCCGGACACCGCCGCCCCCTGATCAGAAGCAAGGACTCATGGCGGCACTACTTGACGTGCAGGACCTCAATGTCCGGATCCCGACCGACGACGGCGTCATCCACGCCGTGCGCGACGTCTCCTTCACTGTGGAACCGGGTGAATTCTTCGGCGTTGTGGGTGAGTCCGGATCCGGGAAGAGCGTGTTGGTGCAGGCGATCATGGGTCTGATACCCCGTGCACGTGTCACCGGACACGCCTTCTTCAACGGCCGCGACCTGCTGACTCAGTCTCCGACCCAGATGCGGTCACTTCGCGGCCGCGACATCGGCATGGTGTTTCAAGATCCGCTCAGCAGCCTGCATCCCCAGTTCACCGTCGGATGGCAGATAGTCGAACAGATCCGCGCCCACCAGGACGTCAGTAAGGCGCAGGCGCGCGACCGGGCCATAGATCTACTGGGTCGAGTCGGCATCCCTGATCCCGCACAACGGTTCGGGAACTACCCCCACCAATTCTCTGGGGGCATGCGTCAACGAGCCATGATTGCCATGGCGCTCTCCCTTGGTCCTGCTTTGGTCATCGCCGACGAGCCCACGACCGCACTGGACTCGACGGTGCAGACACAGATCCTCGACCTGCTCAACGACATGCGCGAGGACCTTGGCGTGACCGTCGTCATGATCACCCACGACCTGGCCGTTCTGGGCAGTCGAGCGACCGATGTGATGGTCATGTACGCAGGCCGGCGCCTCGAGATAGGGCCAGCCGCCGAGGTGTTCCACCGTCCTGTGCACCCTTACTCGAACGGCCTGCTCGCCTCGTCGCCAGGTAACGTGCCACCCGGGAGGGCACTGATCCCCATTCAAGGAAGCCCCCCGAGCCTGCTTCGCTCGGTGAACGGATGCGTGTTCGCCGACCGCTGCCCTGAGCGGATGCCGGTGTGTGACCAGCCACCTCCTCTGCGCAGGTACAGCACCGGCTCCCAAGCTGCCTGCTGGCTCGAGCGTCCGCCGGTGCGCCTGCAGGCTGAAGCGGCCGAGGCGGATTCTGAGGATGCCTCCCGCGCCGACCGGTCCGTGGTGGCGCGCGTTGCGGGGGTGAAGGTTAGTTACGCCTCCCGGAGGGGCAAGGAGTCCACCTCTGTACTGCGAGGTATCGACCTGCACATCAGTCAGGGCGAAACGGTGGGGCTCGTCGGTGAGAGCGGGTGCGGCAAGTCGACCCTGGCACGTGTCATGGCCGGGCTTGTAAGACCTGACTCGGGCCAAGTGGAGCTGAATGGACGAAACGTCGCGGACCTCACTCGTAGCGAGTGGCGCAAGGTCCGCCGTGAGGTCCAGGTCGTGTTCCAAGATCCCTACGGCGCACTCAACCCGCGTCGTCGCGTGGGGTCGATCATCGGTGACCCGTTCCGGATCCATGATGTCGCCGCCGGCAAAGAGCGCCGCGACCGTGTCCGCGCGCTCATGGAGGTCGTCGGCCTCAATCCGGAACATTTCAACCGGTTCCCATCCCAGTTCTCGGGCGGCCAGCGCCAACGCATCGGAATCGCCCGGGCCCTCGCCCTCAACCCGAACCTGCTCATCCTCGACGAGCCGGTGTCTGCCCTCGACGTCTCGGTGCAGGCGCAAGTCCTCAACCTGTTGAAGGATCTCCAAGACCAGTTCGATCTCAGCTACCTGCTCATCTCCCACGACTTGGCCGTGGTGGAGCACATGTGCAACCGGATCGCGGTGATGGACGCAGGCCGGATCATTGAACTGGCGACGGCCGCAGAGCTCTACGCCAACCCGCAGGAGGACTTCACCAAACGCCTGCTCGCCGCAGCCAAGCCCGACCTGCTCACCCCCGCTGCCCCGGCACCGCATCTCGTATCCACGACCCCGGTCCAGGAGGTGGCGTCGTGACCGAGCAACGTTCAGCACTGGCTCCCGGTGCGGCCGACCCGGTGGTGACCCAGCGCGGGTCCGCCGCTCTTACCTGGCGTTCACTGAGACGCGACCCTGCCAGCATCATCTCCGCATCGGCGATCCTCCTGCTCGTCATCGTGGCGATCGCTGCCCCGCTACTTGCCTCTGCGACCGGGCACGGTCCTGCCGAGCAGTTTCGCGACACGGGCCTCACCCCACAGGGAACACCCATCGGGCCCAACAGCGAGTTCTGGTTCGGTGCCGACCAGCTTGGCCGCGACGTTCTTGTGCGCCTCGCCTACGGCGCACGAGTCTCGTTGATGGTCGGTGTGGTCGCCTCCCTGATCGCCGCGGCCATCGGCGTCACCATCGGACTGGTCGCCGGCTACTTCGGCGGATGGGTCGACACGCTCCTCAGCCGCACCATGGACGTAGTGATGAGCGTTCCCTTCCTGCTGGCGGCGATCGCTCTGGTGTCGGTGGCCGGGCCGAGCATCACGCTCAGCACGGGCGTCATCGTCTTCTTCACCTGGACGCCGTTGGCCCGGGTGATTCGCGGCCAGGTGCTGGCGCTGCGGCGACGCGAGTTCCTTGAGGCCGCCACCTCGCTGGGGGCCACGCACTTCTCGATCCTGACCCGTGACGTGCTGCCCAACCTCACGGTGCCGATCCTCATCTACACGACCCTCATGGTGCCGAACGCGATTGTCTTCGAGGCCACTTTGTCGTTCCTTGGGATGGGCGTGGTGCCACCGACCCCGAGCTGGGGCGGCATGCTGGCCGAGGCGGCAAACAACTCGATCTACCTGATCGCTCCTTGGCTGGTACTCATACCGGGCCTGACGCTCCTCGCCACCACCCTCGCGTTCAACTTGCTCGGTGACGGCTTACGCGACGCCCTGGACCCGCGCTCGACAAGGATGAGGTAGTCACATGTTGCGGTTCCTGCTCACCAGGCTCGCCTTCGGTCTCCTGGTGCTCTTCATCTTGAGTCTGTTCGTGTTCTCACTGTTCTACCTGGCACCCGGCGACCCCGCGCGCTCGATCGCAGGGGAAAAGGCAAGCGCTGATGTCCTGGCCCTGATTCGCCGCAACCTGGGACTCGACGAACCCATTCACGTGCAGTACCTGACGTTCATCGGCAACGCGCTGCAGGGTGATCTGGGCTTCTCCTACCGCAGCCAGCTGCCCGTATTGGACCTGCTGCTCGATCGGCTGGGCGCGACGGTGTCCTTGGTCGCGGGCGCCATGGTGCTCTGGCTGGCGCTCGGTATTCCGATTGGCATCGCGTCCGCCAAGCGGCCCGGCAGCGTTCGTGATCGGGTGGGTCAGGCGTTCGCCGTCGTCGGCATCAGCTTCCCGACCTTCGTCCTCGGCCTCATGGCGCAGTACCTGTTGTACTACTTGCCGACCCGGAGCGGGTACGACCTGTTCCCGCCCGGCGGGTACGTGCCGTTCGCCGATGATCCAGCCCAGTGGCTGTGGCATCTCGTGCTGCCGTGGGTCACGCTGGCTCTCGTCATGGCGGCCATCTACGCGCGCCTGACGCGTGGGCAGATGCTTGAAGTGCTCGGTGAGGACTACATCCGTACCGCTAGGGCGAAGGGACTCAAGGAGCGCCGCGTGATCTACCGCCACGCGTTCCGGGAGGCAATGCCGCCTCTTGTGACCCAACTCGGAACGGACATCGGGCTCCTGCTGGGAGGAGTCATCGTCATCGAGACAGTGTTCGGCATTCAAGGCATCGGGCAGCTCGCGGTCACCTCGGTTACCAACCAGGACAGGCCGGTCATCATCGGTCTCGTTCTCCTCGGGGGCGCCTTCGTAGTCGTGGCGAACTTGGTCGTCGACACCACCTACGCATTGATGGATTCACGGATCCGAACCGCTGCGACGGCGTGACGGCCAGCCGGCAGACGCCCGACCCATCCCTACAGGAGGATCGATGAAAGACCCGCACAGCGCCGTGCTGTCTATGCCGGTACCGGCGGACCGGTCCGATCGCATGCCGCGGCCGGCGGACGCGCCGGGGTTCACGGCCTCCATGGCGAACGGTTGGGGTCAGCCCGACCGGCACGTGCGCGTCGTCCCCGGCGCAGCCGAGGCCGCGAATCGCCACCGCGTGGCCCTCAGTGAGCGATTTCCCGGCCGCACCATCGTGGTCGGCGCGGGCACGGCACCGGTACGCAGCAACGACTTCTACTACGACTTCCGTCCTCACAGCGACTTCTACTGGCTGACCGGCGCGAGCATCGAGGACGCAGTCCTCGTCATGCGGCCGCGTCCTGCGGGCGGCCACGACGCCGTCCTTCACGCGCCCCCACCGGCACGTCCGGGTGAGACGGGGTTCTTCTCAGACGCACAGCACGGTGAGCTGTGGGTCGGGCCCGCCCCGTCGCTGTCGGACTGGAGCGCAGCCCTCGGAATCGAGGTACGCGAGCGGGAAAGCGCGCCTGGCGCGCACAATGCGCTACTCGGTGGTGATGTGACCGGTCTGGCGCCGGAGTCCACGCTGTCGGAGGAGTTACGCACCGAACTGGCCCATCTGCGCATGATCAAGGACGAGTGGGAGCTGGAGCAGCTGCGCGAGGCCGCTCGGGTCACCGTGGAGGGCTTTGACGCCGTTGTCCGTGCGATCCCCGAGGCCGTTCGTCACGGTGGCGAGCGGTGGCTGCAGGGCACCTTTGACCGGCACGCCCGAACCTTTGGCAACGCTCCCGGGTACGCCACGATTGTGGGCAGCGGCCACCATGCACCGGTACTTCACTGGGTGACATGTGACGGCGACGTCAACCTGGGGGACCTGTTGTTGCTGGACATGGGCGTAGAACTCAACAGCTTCTACACCGCCGACATCACCCGTACCGTCCCCGTCTCCGGCCAGTTCAGCCCCGCACAGCAAGCCGTGCATGACCTGGTCGAGAAGGCACATCGCGCCGGTTTGGCACGGGTGGGGCCGGGGCGCAGGTTCAGCGACTTCTTCGTGGCGATCATGGAGGTGATCGCCACCGGATTGCACGACTGGGGATTGATCGACGTGTCTGTGGACGAGGCCTTGTCCCCAGACGGGCAGCAGCACCGCCGCTACCTGGCCTGCGGCGTGGGCCACCACTTGGGACTCGACGTACACGACTGCGCGCAGTCCACCTACCAGACGTACCAGGACGGCATCCTGCAGCCGGGAATGGTCCTTACGGTGGAGCCGGGTCTCTACTTCCACGCCCACGACCTGACGCTGCCGCCGGAACTGCGTGGGATCGGAGTTCGCATCGAGGACGACGTGGAGGTCACCAGCAGCGGAGTTGACGTGCTGTCAGCGGCCCTCCCGTTGGAGGCAACAGGCATCGAGGCCTGGCTGAGGAAGCTGCACGTCTAGTCCCCGCTCGAAGGCGGCGCTGTCTTCGCGTCGGCAGCGTCGCTTCGAGCCAGGATTCCCAGGGTGACCGGGGCGGCAACAGGTCGTGAGGCCATCGCGGCAGGGTCGTACGGAGTCCCCGACCATTGCGCAGTAAGGCACGCAGTGGCGTACCCGCATACCCGGCCCTGACACCACCCCATGCCCGTGCGGACCAGCAGCTTCGCTGCCCGGGAATCGTGAGCGTCGTGGACCTGAACCGCTTCGCGTAGGCGAGCAGTGGGCACTTCCTCGCAACGACAGATCATGGTGTCGGGCTCAAGTCGCTGGATCCAGCCTGACGGCACAGGATGGGCCCGGTGCATGGCGGTGGCGAACCGGCGCAGCGCGGCCCGGCGTCTTCCGAGCGTACGTTCAACCGGTACGCCGGCGGCTGCTGCACCCGCGATCTCACCTTCAACCACCGCGAGCGCTGCTCCACCGACGCCGCACGCCTCACCGGCGATGTACACCCCAGGCACCGACGACTGCTGCGTGCCGTCGACCACGCACACCAGAGAGCCGTCCGCGTCCACGCGGGTGGCGCAGTGCAGAGCTAGTGGCAGTTCGAGTTGCGGGGTGAAGCCCCATCCCACGGCGAGGGTGTCCACCTCGATACGCTCCTCACTGCCCGCGGCGACGCCACCCTTGCCGTTGGAGCGAGCGACCGTGACCGCCTCCGCCGATTCGGTGCCGTGAGCGGCTACAAGTACCGATCGGGTCCGGACCGGTACCCGGTGCCGGGCCAGCGTTCTGGCGTAGCCGAATCCTTCACCGAGTTTGGGGGCGTTGCGGAGAACCGCCGGCATGTGTCGGAGCCAAGCGGTGGGTGACGCTGCCTCGTGAACGCCGACAACCTGCGCGCCAGCCTCCGCCAGTCCGGCCGCTACGGGCAGCAGGAAAGGACCGGTGCCGGCTACGAGCACCCGTCGCCCAGCGACGACACCGTGCCCTTTGAGGAGCGCCTGCGCCCCGCCGACAGTCAGCACGCCCGGGAGAGTCCAGCCAGGGAAGGGAATCTGGCGGTCGTAGGCCCCTGGGGCGAGCACGAGTCGCTTCGCGTAGAGGTGGCGTTCGGATGAAGGATCGGCGATGTCGTTGGGTGCGGCGCCGCCGGCTGCGACGGCGTGGACAGCGAAGTCCTCCTCGCGTCGCTCCAGTGTCCAGACGTGGTGTCCTTCGAAGTGGACCACGCGACCCGCCGCGATCTCGCGATCGAGGTCCGCCACGAGCCGACGGAAAGTGGTCAGGTCGTGATGAAGGTGGGAGAGGTTCTGGTGGTCGACCCCCGGTCCTGCCGGCTGACGCCAGTACTGGCCGCCGGGCCGGCAACCCGCGTCGACCAGGGCGACGGCGAGCCCGGCTGAGGCAGCCTTGCCGGCGGCGGCGAGACCCGCCGGCCCGGCGCCAACGACTACGACGTCAAATTCAGATTGCGAGGTCATCATGACCGGTTCCCTCCTGGGTGGACACCGCGAGACCGGCGGTGGCGGGCAAGAGGCAGGCGCGCAGGTTGGGGCGGTCGTCGGCCACGACCAGGCAGTCGAAGCACACGCCGATGCCGCAGAACAGGCCGCGGGGCCGACGGTCGAACCGGGTGGTCCGCCAGGACCGGATCCCGGCCGCGGTGAGCGCGGCGCCCACGCTCTGACCGGCCAGGAACGGTATCGGATCGCCGTCGAATTGAAAGGTCGGTGGGTCTTGCGGATCGTGAGTCACACGACCTCCTTGAAACGGACGGGGGTGAACGGCGTCGTATCGAGGGCAGGGTCCTCGCCGGTGAGCATCTGGGTGATCAGCAAGCCGGTCGCGGGCGCGAGGCCGATACCGGCCCCCTCGTGGCCGCAGGCGTGGAAGAGCCCGGGCACACGAGGGTCGGGGCCGATAACGGGGAGGTGGTCTGGGCAGTACGGACGGAACCCGCGGTAAACCCGCATCAGCACCACGTCGGCCAGGAACGGAAACAGACGGACCGCTTGTCCTGCGAGGCGGCGGACCACCAGGGGGGAAAGGGTGTCGTCGAAACCCACTCGCTCGCGGCTCGCTCCGATCAGTACTGTTCCGCCCTGGGTGCCTTCGATGACTGCCGACGTCTCGAGTCCGGCGTCGTCGCTGGCGACGTTGCTGACGTAATCAGCGGAGTACACCTTGTGGCGAACGACTCGGGGCAGAGGTTCGGTCACAAGCACGAAGCCGCGACGAGGCAGCACCGGCACTGACCCTCCCAGCCTGGCGGCGATATCGCCACCCCACGTCCCTGCGGCATTCACCACTGCTCGAGTCGGAAAGCGCTGGTCGCCGGCCAGTACGGCTTTGATCCCATGGATGTCGCGGTCGACTCCGGTGACCTCAACGGCGGGGCAGAAGCGTGCTCCCATGGCCCGAGCAGCGCCTAGGAGTGCGGATGCCGCCAGTACTGGCTGGACCTGTAGGTCCTGCGGGTAGTGGACGCCGCCTGCCAGGTCGCCGGCGAGGTGGGGCTCGTAGTCGTGCATGGACCCTGGCGGGACAATGGTCGTCTCGACGCCCTCCCGGCCCTGTGCCTGCGCGAACCGCCTTAGATCGTCAAAGGTCTCGTCATTGGTAGCAACCACAATCCCGCCCTTGCGCTCAAGCTCCAGGTGGTGTGCCCCCAACTCGTCCGCGATGTCGAGCCACAACCGACGTGAGAGCAGCGCAAGGTTTAGCTCTGGGCCTGGACCCTTGTCCGAGACCAAGATGTTGCCCTCGCCGCGGCTGGTGGTCCCTACCCCGGTCGTTCCACGCTCTAGGACGGTCACTGATAGTCCGGCGCGGGAAGCGTAGAAGGCGCAGGCGGCTCCGACGATGCCAGCGCCGACCACAACAAGGTCACTGGAGGGCTCAGTCATCGGTTGCACTCCATCGTTCTAGGACGGCTTGAGCCACGACGAGGTCTTGCCAACCCATCCCGCAGCTCTTGAACAGTGAGACACCCGGGACGCGCCGGGTCCGGCGCACGATCTCGCCAATGCCTACCAGGTCGTTCTCGGCGCAGGCGCCCTCACGCAGGGCAAGCACCACGTCCCCGGCCTCGCGCAGCGCGACCGCTCGGGTTTCAACAACAACTCCGCCGCCGCCCGCGGCCCGGCGCACCGCCTCGGCGTCGACCTCGCGCATGTGCGGCTCGTGCGACCCGACCGCCACAACGCATGTCTCCGGGCGTAGCAGGCTGCCCTGGAACAGCGGCTTGCTGGCCGTCGTCGCGCAGACGATGATGTCGGCTTTGGCGACAGCGTTCGCGTCGCCGACTTGGGCCGGGAGCCCATCGGCCGTGACTCGCGCGGCAAGCTGCTCGGCGCGGCCTCGGTCGCGGCCGACGACGGTGACCGACTCGAGCGAGCGGACCTGGCGCAGCACCTGGACGTGGCCCCAGGCCTGGGGCCCGCTTCCGAACACGACGAGGTGTCGGGCGCCCGGGGCGGCAAGGTGCGCCACGGCGACGCCCGAGACCGCAGGGGTTCGCAGTGTGGTCAGGGCGGTGCCGTCCATCAGCGCGCACGGCTCATGGGTCTCCCGATCGAGCACCAGGTACAGCGCCTGCACACGCGGCAGCCCTCTCGCCGGGTTGCCGGGGGAGACACTGGCGATCTTGACGCCGACCGCCCCCGGTGTCTCGGCCGGCATCATCAGCAGTTGCCCGTGGCTGATCTCGACGATGGAACGCTCAGCGGCGGCGGCGGGGTCCAGTCCGTCGAGCAACGCAAGTTCAAGGGCCTCGACTGCACCGCGCCAGTCAAGGGTCGCACTGACTGCGTCGGCGTCGAGAAAGGGAAGTGGGCAGGCCATCATGCTCCTTGGAATGCCACGGTGGCCGACCGATCGTCCGCCTCGACACGGGCGGCAACGGTCCCCTGGGTGGCCCGGTCGGTTGAACTCGCGGATGCGAGCCGATCGAAGTTCTGTGCTGGCAGCGTCAGTACGGGTACCCGTACGTCATAGAGCTCTGCGGCCACCAGGGCCCCTGCCACGAGGATGCCGTCGAGCTCGCGGAGCACGATGGCTGCAGGCGCGGTGCCGGCGCGGATCTGTTCGGCAAGAACCGCGGCCGAGGAACTCGAACCCCGACCCGAGGGCATGAGCAGGACGGTGCCCCCCAGCAGGGTGCCCCGCTGGGGGTGGTGCACGTCGCAGATTTGACCGTGCGCGTCCACTCCGCCCCAGAACGACAACGGCTCATCGAGACGCTGCAGTGGCCCCACTGCGATGCCTTCGGTCAGGGGAGTGCCCGTGAGGACGATCGACTGAGCCTCATCGCCAACGGCTATCATCGCGCACCACCTTCCCCGCTCGAGCAGACGCCACACAGTCGGTGAGGCTGCCGAGCACGACGTCGACGCCCAGGTTGGCGGGGGCGTACCACGCCCACTTGCCGGAGTTGGTCATCACCGTGCGTGTTTCGTCCTTGAGCACCGGGGTGACGTAGGTGCAGGTGTCAGTCAGCACCTGCGCACCCGCGGCGCGGACCGGCTCCAGGTGACCGAGGCGATCAGCCTCGGCGAGCACGGCTCGACTGGTTGCGACGTAGACGGTGACCGACTCGGCGAAGGGCGGGCCGTCGCCCAACGCTTGCGCGAGCGCCGCGAACTCGCTGACCGAGAAGTGCGGGGTGCCTAGGCTCACCGCGTCGAGGTCGCTGCCGAACGTGGTCGTCAGGCGATCCCGCGTGGCGCGCAGATCGGCCGGGGTGACGGTACGGGTTGGCGTCGCGGGTGCTGCCACGGCATCCAGAGTGAGTGCCTCCGGGGTGATGCCCACCGCGTGGAACAACGCGACTCCGCCTGCGGACGCCGCGGTAGCGCCCATGGCCTTGAGCCGGTCCTCGGTCCTGCCTCCGTCGGTCAGATCGCCGGGCAGCCCCGTGAGCGCCGCAACCTGGGTGCCCGCAACCTCCCCAAGCAGGGCTCCAAGCGCGGCCCAGGCGGTGTCGTCCCCAGCGAGCAGTGCGTGGCTGGGTCGGCAGTCCAGCACGAGCTGCGCCTGTCGGTCGGCGTCTTGGTGCAATCCCGCGTCGGGCACTCGGCCGGTCAGCGCGGCCGCGATGTCGATGAAGTCGCCGTAGCGGTCGGTGCGAGCGCCCAGCACCGAGTTGACGAAAGCGATCGCGTTCGATTCTGCCCAGGCGACGTGTCGACCGAACTCGGGGCGATGGCTGAGCTGGTACGGAGCACAGGACCAGGTCGGCTCACAGCCCAAGGCCACGTAGGCGTTCATCAGGCGGCGCCCGTGGCTGCCGAGCTCGTCGTCGGCACGGACGAGCCCGGGGTGGAGCAGATCGAGAGAGCCGACGTTGAGCGTCGCCCGCACTGCGACGGCTCCACCCAGATCGACCAGCCGCTCGGCGAGGTCAAGACCCGCACGACCGTGGTACAGGCATCCGTCGATATGGGCGGAGTCGATCTCGAGAAGCCGCGGGGCACCGCTGGCGCGCGCGATGCCCAGGACCAGGCGCATCGCCAGAGCGACCGCCGGGCCCCGTCCGCCGTCGAGCATGTCCTGTTCTTCGTCAGTTAGCTCCGGACCGGCCAGCACGTCGGTCTCCTTGCGACCCACCTCGACCTCGGCCTACGCCGGACCGAGCGTGACGGTGTGCAGCGAGGTGTAGAAGTCCTGCGCGGCCTTGCCCTGCTCTCGGCCACCGAGGCTCGAGGCCTTCTCTCCGCCGAACGGCAGGTAGAAGTCGACGCCGCTGGTAGGGGCATTGACCTTCACCAGACCGGCCTCGAGCCGGTCCGTTGCCTGCAGCGCGGTCGCCAAGTCCCGGGTGTAGAGCGCAGCCGACAAGCCGTGGGGCACGCCGTTGGCCACGCTGATTGCCTCCTCCACGTTCGCGGCCGTCTGCAGGAGGCAGATAGGACCGAACACCTCGTCGCAGGCAAGCGTGTGTCGAGCGGGCACGCCCTCGACGACCGTGGGTGCGACGAACCATCCGTCCTGGGAGCCAGCGCTGCCACCCGTGAGGACTCGACCCCCGCTGTCGCGGGCGTCGGAGGACACTGCGGTCACCCGATCGCGGGCCCGCTCGTCGATCACCGGTCCCACCATGGTGCCGGCGTCGGCGGGGTCGCCTACAGCAAGGGACTCGACCGCCGAAACCAGCATGTCGCGGAACTCGGCGGCGTCACCGACCACGATGACCCGCTTGGTCGCGGTGCACTTCTGACCGGCGAAGCCCATGGCGGCGTTGGCGATCTGGGAGGCCGCGGTCTGCAGGTCGGCGTCCGGAAGCACGACTGCCGGATTCTGGCCGCCCATTTCGGCCTGAACCCGGACGCCGCGCTGGGTGGCGGCGGCCGCGACGGCACGGCCGCCGCCGGTGGAGCCGGTGAACGACACGACATCAGCGTGGGCGATGACGGCTTGGCCGGTCTCGACGTCGCCCGGCACCACTTGGAGCACCCCTGCAGAGAGGAACGGGGTGATCAGCTCCCCGAGCCGCAGTGCGCACGCCGTTGCCTCGGGAGCGGGCTTCAGACCCACGGAGTTGCCGAATGCGAGTGCGGGCGCGGCCTTCCACAGTGGGATGGCCAGCGGGAAGTTCCAGGGCGTGATCAGGCCGGCGACACCGAGCGGGCGGCGACGCGTGTAGAGCAGGCCATGGGCAGAAGGTTCGTGGACAGCCCCAACCGGGTCGTAGACCTGCTGAGCGTAGTAACGCAGGATTGACACGGAGCGAGCGACCTCGCCGCGCGCCTCGGTCAGTGGCTTGCCGACTTCTCGCACGACCAGGTCGGCAAGGTCGTCAGCGGCGGCATCGACTGCCTCGGCGGCGCCGGCAAGTGCCGCAGCACGGGCGGCGGCGGGGGCGGTGGCCCACTCACGCTGCCCGGACCGGGCGGCTTCGAATGCGCGAGCCACGTCGGATGGCGAGGAGGCGGGAACCTCTACGACGAGGTCCTGGGGCTGCTGGGGGGAGTAGCTCGAGATCACGGTTGCGCTCCTGGAGGCTTCCTACAGCAGGAAGCCGGCTGGGAATGGGTCGTCGGGGTCAAGGAAGTACTGGGCAGTGCCGGTGAGCCAGGCTCGACCGGTGATGGTGGGAATCACCGCGGTAGTTCCGTCAGTCAGGGCGGTCTTCTCGATGAGGCGCCCGGTGAATGAGGTGCCGATGAAGGACTCGTTGATGAAGTCGGCTCCGATCGGCAACTCGCCCCTCGCGTGCAGTTGGGCCATTCGGGCGCTGGTGCCGGTACCGCAAGGACTGCGGTCGAACCAACCGGGGTGGATGGCCATCGCGTGCCGTGACCGAACGGCGTCCGAGCCGGGGGCGATCAATGCGACATGGTGGCAGCCACCGATCTCCGAGTTCTCGGGGTGGGTCGGTCGGGCTTGGTCGTTGATCGCACCCATGATCGCCAGACCCGCGTGGAGGAGCCGCTCCTTCTCCGCGCGGTCGAACGGAAGCCCAATCTCCTCCAGCTCGACCATGGCGTAGAAGTTGCCGCCGTAGGCGAGGTCGTAGCGGACGTCACCCAGGCCGGGCACGTCCACCCGCGCGTCCAACACATGACTGAAGGAAGGCACGTTGCGGATGGTGACGGTCTTCGCCGCCCCATCCGCAACGGCCACGTCGGCCACGACCAGGCCAGCGGGGGTGTCCAGACGGATCGTGGTCACCGGCTCAGTGACGGGCACCATGCCGGTCTCAACCAGGACCGTCGCCACGCCGATGGTGCCGTGACCGCACATGGGCAGGCACCCGGAGACCTCGATGTAGAGAACACCCCAGTCGGCGTCGGGCCGGGTCGGTGGCTGAAGGATTGCCCCCGACATCGACGCATGCCCGCGCGGTTCGTACATGAGCAGCGTGCGTAGGTCGTCGCTGTGCTGCATGAACCACTGTCGGCGCTCGAACATCGAGGACCCTGGCAGGGTCCCGACACCACCGGTGATCACTCGAGTCGGCATCCCCTCGGTGTGAGAGTCGACGGCATGCAGGACTCGACGCGAACGCACTGGCTCAGCCTAGTCCGGCCTCGAGGGCCCGCTCGGTGGCCGCACGAACGGACTTCTCCTGCTCCGGGAGGAGCGGCTGCCGGGGCGGGCGGCACGGCCCACCCTTGCGACCGACCATGTCCATGGAGAGCTTGATGGCCTGGACGAACTCGGTCTTGGAGTCCCACCGCAGCAGCGAGTGCATCTCGCGGTATCGCGCCAGCGCCGCGTCGAGGTTGCCAGAGATGGTGTTCTCGTACATCTCGACTGTCGCGCGGGGGAAGGCGTTTGTGTAGCCGGCCACCCAGCCCTTGGCGCCGACCAGGCCGACCTCGATGACGGAGTCGTCGGTGCCAATCATCAGGTCGAGGCCCGGGGCCAGCTCGGACAACTCGTAGGAACGGCGCGGGTCGCCGGAAAACTCCTTGACGCCGACGATGAGTCCCTCCTGGTAGAGCGTGGCCAGGATCGGCGGCGTCAGGTCGATCTTGGTGTCGATCGGGTTGTTGTACGCAGTTACTGGCAGCCCTGCCTTCGCGATCTCCCGGAAGTGCTCGGCGACTGCCCGCTCGTCGCCACGGTAGGTGTTGGGCGGCAGCGCCATCACGACCTGGCATCCGGCTTCAGCGGCCTGCTCCGCCCAGCGGCGCGACTGCAGGGCTCCATACGCTCCTACCCCCGGCATGACGACGAACCCTTCGGGAGCGGCCTCGACAGCGGTGGTTACCACTCTGGCCCGCTCCTCGTCAGTGAGCGCCTGGTACTCCCCGAGCGAACCGTTCGGCACGACTCCGTGGCAGCCGTTCTCGGCCAGCCAGGCCACGTGCTCGGCATAGGAGTCGTAGTCGACGGTCAGGTCGTCGTGGAAGGGGAGCGCGGTGGCGACAAGGACGCCGTGCCAAGGCTGGGACTGGGATGCGGTCATCGGGTTCTCCAAATGGGGTAGGACCAACGTTAGTACAATGGTACATGGCACAAGGACCCCGGCGAAAGTGGCCCGCGCCACATTTGATCCGGCGGGGCTCTTCCGCTTCAAAGGCCGCCTGTGCAATATTGCAGTACAACGTTACACAGTACCCAGACCGTCGGATTCCGAGACCGACGGCGCCTCGGCCGCTTAGTGGCGGTACGAAGATCGAGAGGAAGCACGCTCATGACCTCACTCGCCCCTCGCCGCTCCCGTCGGCTTCTGGGTCTCGTCGGCGCGGTGACAGCTACGTTGCTGGCCAGTGGCTGCGGTGGCGGACTGCTCAGCGACGAGCAGGACTCCGACACCGACGGTCCGATCGTGTTGGGCATGATCACTCCCTTCTCAGGGAGCAGCTCGGCCATCGGCCCATACATGGAGAACGGCGCCCAGCTGGCCGTCAACGAGATCAACGCCGACGGCGGCGTAGACGGACGAGAGCTCAAGCTCGTGGCTGAGGACGGCGCCTGTGACGCCAAGACAGCGGCAGCGGCGGCCAACAAGCTCGTGACCCAGAAGGTCCACGTGTCAGTTGGAGGCTACTGCTCCGGAGCGACGCTGCCCACGCTTCCCATCTTCAACAAGGCAGGCGTGCCGATGATCATCCCCGCGGCGAACTCGACGGAACTGGTCGACCAAGGCCTCGACAACGTCTTCCTCATCAACGGAACCGGCACCCAGCAGGCGGATGCCGCGCTCACCTATATGGAGAAGGTGGAGGCGACGAACGTCGCGCTCATCGACGACAACACCAGCTATTCGGTCGACATCGCCAAGCTCACCGCCGACCTGCTCGAGGAGAGCGGCGGTCCGGAGCTCGCCGTTCACGAGTCGATCACCGCTGGCGAGAGCGACTACAGCGCCAACGTCAACTCGGTGCTCAAGACCGACCCCGATTTCGTCTACTGGACCGGCTACTACCAAGAGGGTGGCCTGATCATCCGGCAGCTCCGCCAGGCCGGGTATGAGGGCGAGATCATGGTCGGCGACGGTTCGGTGGATGCAAAGCTGCTCGAAATTGCGGGTGAGCAGAACGCCGAGGGCATTCTCGCGACGATGACCCAGACGCCCGACACCATCGAGGGTGCCGAGGACTGGATCAGCGACTACGAGGCCGAGTTCGGCGGAGAACCGGGCCCTTACTCCACCCAGTCGTACGACGCGGTGAGGCTCGCGGCTGAGGCCATCAAGGAGGCCGGCAGCACCGATGGGGACAAGGTCATCGACGCACTGGAGGGGATCGACGGGTTCGAGATGTTCTCCGGACCACTGACGTTCACCGAGGAGCACACGCTCAGCAGCGGTGGCTTCCAGATCCTGTCCTCTCAGGACGGCGCGTTCGTCCTCGAAGACGACCTGCAGTGACCGCCCGTCCTACCGCCACCCACGTGGGGTGGCGGTAGGACGCCATACCCCGGACGGATCCCCCATGTCCCAACTGCTTTGGAACGGCCTCTTCGTCGGTTCGTTCTATGCCCTGGTCGCCCTCGGCTACAGCATGGTCTACGGCATCATCAAGTTGCTGAACTTCGCCCACGGCGACATCTACATGCTCGGCGCATTCGCCGGGTTTGCCATGTTGACGATGGCCGGTGGCCTCGCTACGTCATTTGGCTTCATCGCGCTCCTGATAGTGCTCCTGATCACAATGTTGCTGACCGGCACCGCGGGGTTGCTGCTTGAACGGGTGGCGTACCGACCACTGCGCGGTGCCCCCCGCCTCTCGGTCCTGATCACGGCAGTCGGTGCCTCGTTCGCCCTTGAGTACGGCATGCGTGTAGCGGCGGGGCCCAACCCCGAGGTGTACCCCGTCCGGCTTTCGGGGAACGCAATCAACATCCTGGGCGCGCGGATCACCCTCGAGCAGCTCGCGCTGGTCGGCATCGCGGTGTTGCTGATGGCTGGTCTCCAGTACCTGATCATGGGCACCAGCACCGGGCGAGCGATGCGGGCCATCTCGATGGACCCGAAGGCTTCTCTCCTCATGGGTATCAACGTCGACAAGGTGATCGCACGCACCTTCTTCCTCGGCTCGGCCCTGGCCGGGGCGGCGGGGGTCATGGCGGGCGCCTACTACGGGAAGATCGACTTTCTGATGGGCTTCATCATCGGGCTAAAGGCGTTCACGGCGGCCGTGATCGGCGGCATCGGCAACATCCGCGGCGCGATGCTGGGGGGACTGACCCTAGGGATGCTCGAGTCCTTCGGCACCGCCTGGCTGGGCGGTGAATGGCGCGACGTGTTTGCCTTCGCCTTCCTGATCCTCTTTCTTACAGTTCGCCCGACGGGCATCCTTGGCGAGCGCGTTACGGAGCGTGTGTGATGGCGAAGCGTTTCAGTGCAATCTTCGAAAGCCGCTTCCTGGGCTTGGCGGGCGTCGCAATCGCTCTCCTTGCGCCTTTCGTCAGCGCAACCAACTACTCCCTCTCCGTCATGACCTCGGCGCTGCTGTTCGTGATGCTCGCCGTCGGGCTGAACATCGTGGTCGGCTACTGCGGGCTGCTTGACCTCGGTTACGCCGCGTTCTTCGCGATCGGCGCCTACACCAGCGGGATCTTGGCAACCCGACTGGACTGGCCACTGGTGGCGACCATCCCGGTGGTGCTGGTGGCGGCAGTCCTGGCCGGCGTGATCATCGGGGGACCGACCTTGAGGTTGCGTAGCGACTACCTAGCGATCGTCACCCTCGGCTTTGGCGAGATCATCCGGATCACTGCCAACAACCTGGAGATCACTGGCGGCCCCTCCGGCATCTACGGCATTCCCGGTGTCACCATCGGTGGTCTCGACCTGAGCGGTCCGGTTGCCTTCTACTACACCTGCGTGGTGGTAGTCACCCTCGCGGTCATTGGCGCGTCCCGGCTGGGACGGTCCAAGATCGGCCGCGCCTGGCGCTTCATTCGCGAGGACGAGGACGCTGCGGAGGCCATGGGCATCAACACCTACACCGCCAAGCTCGCGGCCTACATCGGCGGGGCGATCTGGGGTGGGCTCGCCGGAATTCTGTTCGGCGCACAGCTGACCGCCATCTCGCCGCACAGCTTCACGTTCTTGTGGTCTGCCCTCATCCTGATGGCCGTCGTCCTTGGCGGCATGGGCTCGACGCCCGGCGTAGTCGTCGGCGCAGTGTTCGTCAGTGTGCTACCGGAACTGCTGCGAGGTGCAGCGGACTACCGCTACTTCGTCTTCGGCGTCTTGCTGATCATCGCCATGATCTTCCGCCCCGAGGGCCTGAGGCCACACCGTTCCGCCGAACGCTCGCCCCGCAAGGGCGCCCACGGCCCCACCGATGCTGAGAGAGAGGTGCCCGCATGAGCACCAATTCAGGCAGAGAGCCACTGCTACAGGTGTCCGACCTGACGCTTAGGTTTGGCGGCGTCACCGCTGTCGACGGGCTGACCTTCTCCGTCGACGAGGGAACCATCCTGTCAGTCATCGGCCCCAACGGCGCTGGGAAGACCAGCGGATTCAACTGCATCACCGGCTTCTACCGGCCCAACAGCGGCCGGGTCGTACTGGACGGTGAAGACATCACCCGGTTGCGGCCCTCGGCGGTCGCCGCCAAGGGGGTGGCACGGACGTTCCAGAACCTCCGGCTCTTCGGGGAGCTCACGGTCCTCGACAACGTGCGCGCGGGCATGCACCTGCGCATGAAGCAGAGCCCACTCGATGCCCTTCTTCACACGCCTCGGTTCAACCGCTCGGAGGCCCAAGCGACGGCTCAGGCCCATGAATGGCTGGACTTCGTGAACCTGCGAGGAGACCGCAATGGCCTGGCACGCAACTTGCCGTACGGCGAGCAGCGGCGCGTGGAGATCGCCCGGGCACTCGCCAGGGGACCAAAGCTGCTGCTTCTTGACGAGCCAGCAGCCGGTCTCAACCACGGTGAGAAGCAGGAGCTTCTCGAGCTGTTGGGCCGAATCGGGAGGCTGGGGGTGGCTTTGGTGCTGATCGAGCACGACATGGGACTGGTCATGCAGATCTCCGACCGGATCGTGGTGCTCAACTTCGGCAAAGAGATCGCCGACGGCACACCCTCACAGATCCGCAACGACCCGGCTGTGGTTGAGGCCTACCTCGGGACCGAGGACGGCGACGCACCTCCGCGTCGGCGCACCGCCTCGCGCACCGAGCCAAACGAGGGAGGTGCGTCATGAACGCCCTGGAAATCGAAACACTCGACGTTCACTACGGGCGCGTCCAAGCGCTGCACGGGCTCAGCCTGTTCGTGGGGGAGGGTGAGATCGTCGCGGTCCTCGGCAACAACGGAGCCGGGAAGACCTCCACCCTCAGCGCGGTGTCCGGCGTCGTCCGAGCGAGCAGCGGCACGATCCGGGCGTTCGGTGACGACATCACCAATGGCAAGCCGTGGGACACCACCGGCCGAGGTGTTGTGCACGTTCCCGAGGGACGACGCATCTTCTCGCGCCTGACCATCCACGAGAACCTGCAACTCGGCGGCTACCTCGTCGATGACCACAAGCTCGTAGCGGAGCGCATCAAGGAGGTCTACTCGCTCCTCCCGCGCCTTGCCGAGCGCAGCAATCAGCAGGGCGGGACGCTCTCAGGTGGCGAACAGCAGATGCTTGCCGTCGGCCGGGCGCTCGTCGCGGGGCCCAAGCTTCTGATGCTGGATGAACCGTCCATGGGTCTCGCGCCGCTTGTCGTGGCACAGATCATGGAGCTGATCGCCGACATCAATGACCGGGGTACCTCGGTGCTGTTGGTCGAGCAGAACGCCCGGGCGGCGTTGCGCATCGCAGATCGTGCTTACGTGGTGGAGAACGGCCGCACGACGCTGGAGGGGTCGGCGGCCGAGTTGGCCGGCGACTCGCGGGTCGTGGACGCCTACCTGGGGGCGTGAGGTGACGCGTCGAGCGCTCCGGACTGTCGACTACCACACTGCTGGGGAACCGTTCCGCATCGTCGTCGACGGGGTAGAGACCCCCGATGGCGAGACGGTCCGGGAGCGAAGGGCCCGAGCGATGGACGACGAGGAGCTCGACTGCGTACGCCGCATGCTGTGCCACGAACCCCGCGGGCACGCCGACATGAACGGCTGCTTCGTCACACCGCCTGACGACTCGGGCGCCCACTTCGGGGCGCTCTTCTGGCACAAGGACGGCTACTCAACGGCCTGCGGGCACGGCACGATCGCGCTGGGAGCTTGGGCGGTGGAGTCCGGGCGTGTGCCAGCCCCGGACGACGGCGTAGTCGACGTGGTCGTGGACGTACCATCGGGTCGGGTCACAGCCAGGGTCGAGCGTCGGGCCGGCCGGACGGAGGCGGTCACCTTCCGGAACGTCGCGTCATACGTGCTCGCGCGTGATCTGCCAATCGAGGCGGCCCGGCGCCCGGTGTTTGTCGACGTGAGCTACGGGGGCGCCATCTACGCTTCCGTGCCAGCCGCCGCCTTTGGGCTCTCCGTCACACCGGCGGACTACCTCGAACTGATCGCGGCCGGTCGGGCGGTCAAGGCGGCGCTGGCTGGGACACCGGCCGCGAGCCATCCCAGCGACGCGGAGCTCTCCGGTATCTACGGCACGATCCTCTACGACGAACTAGGCGAGGTGGTCGAGGGACCGCACCAACGCAACATGACTGTCTTCGCAGACGGTGAGGTGGACCGCTCGCCCTGCGGTTCGGGAACCTCCGCGCGCGCGGCGCTACTGTCCGCGGCGGGGCGGCTGGGACCTGGACGCCGGCTGGTGCACGACTCGATCGTCGGGTCCCGGTTCACTGCCGAGGTTGTCGAGACGGTCCGGGTCGAGGGTCGCGAGGGAGTTGTGACCGAAGTGCGCGGATTGGCGTACCGAACCGGTGAGCACCGCTTCGTGCTCGACCCGAGGGACCCCATCGGGCCGGGCTTCGTGCTGCGATGACGACCTTGGGGGGAGGAGCGCAGCCGACGATGACGTTCGATGCGCAAGACGGGCACCTGCTGCTCCCGTCGTTTCACGACCGACAGAACCTGCGCCACCAGGTGGCGCACGCCTTGCGGGCAGCATTGGTCGCCGGGCAGCTGCGTCCCGGAGTCGTCTATTCGGCGCCGGAGCTCGCGGCGCAGTTCGGTGTCTCTGCCACCCCTGTGCGCGAGGCGATGCTCGATCTCGCCAAGGAGCGCCTAGTGGCGCCGGTGCGTAACAAGGGGTTTCGCGTCACCGAACTATCCGACCAGGACCTCGACGACATCACGCACGTGCGGACACTGATCGAGGTGCCGACAGTAGGTGACGTCGCCCGGCGGTGCGACGACGCCATGGCGCCCCTGGTTGAGGAGCTGCGCCCGCTCGCTCGAGAGATTGAACGGCATGCAGTCGAGCCGGACCTGATCGCCTACGTGGAGGCCGATCGACGATTCCACCTGCGCCTGCTGGCACTGAGCGGCAACCAGCATCTCGTGGAGGTGGTCAGCGGGCTGAGAGCCCGAAGCCGACTCTATGGGCTGGATACCTTGGCACGTCGTGGCGAACTGTGCGCATCCGCGGCGGAACACGAGCAGTTGGTCGACCTAGTCCTCACAGCGGACGCTCAAGGCGCTGCCGCACTGATGCGCCGACACATCGCGCATGTGAGAAGCACTTGGGCCGGGAGGTTGGAGGCATGAGCCGCAAACGTCCTTTCATTCGTCCGTTCTCACGGGGCCGCAAGGCTCGCGGTCCGTTAGGACGCGCTCTCTGCTCCCTGAGGTCCGCGGTTGCGTCACCCGACGTGTGCACACACAAAGGAAGTCCGCCATTCTGCCTCGGTTGCCTGTCGCGGATGTTCGTCCGGTTATGACAGCGGCGCCGCCATCCACCCGAGCTCTGCTTGTCGACGCGGAGCTGAGTGAGGTGAGCACACGTGCGGTGATCTGGAGATGCAGTGTCAAGCCGCGACCCTTCGGCCCACCCCTGGGCCGAAAGGGGCCGGTGGGACAAATGACGAACACTGAAGCGCCCCAGGTTTGATGCCGCTCCTGTTTGAGTCCAGGAGGATGAGCAGCATGCCGAAGAAGATCGATCCGAAGGTCAAGGAGCGGTGCGTGAGGCAGGTGCTGGAGCACTTGCCGGAGTTCCCGTCTTTGACCGCGGCGGCGGAGTCAGTGGCTCGGCGCGAGGGTCTGGGCAAGGAGACCGTGCGGCGTTGGGTCGTACAGGCCCAGATCGACGGCGGGCAGCGCCAGGGCGCCACGTCGGAGGAGCTGGCTGAGATCCGCGAGCTGAAGGCCAAGGTCCGCCGGCTCGAGGAGGACAACGAGATCCTGCGACGGGCCTCGATTTTCTTCGCGGGGGAACTCGACCCCCGCAATCGTTGATCGTCGCGTTCGTCGACGAGCTGCGGGCAGAGGGCCACGCGGTCGAGTCGATCTGCCGGGTCCTGCGCGAGCAGGGCTGCCAGGTCGCCGCGCGGTCCTACCGGGAATGGGCGCGAGCTAATCGCCAGCCCGCGAGCCGCACCATCACCGATGCCAGCATCATCAACCTGGTGCGCGACCTCGTGTGGCAGGCCGATCACCAGGGCGTGCGCCGGATGACCCCCGAGGGGCTCTACGGGCGGCGGAAGATGACCGCCACAGTGCGCCCAGGATGCCCGGCGCCTCACCTGGCTCGGTGGATCGAGCGATGCGATCCCTTGGCCTGCAAGGGGTTCGGCGCTCGAAGGGGATCCGGACCACGATCCCGGGCAAGGACGGGAACCGGGCCGGTGACCTGCTCGATCGGGACTTCACTGCCGTGGCACCGAACCGGACCTGGGTTATGGACTTCACCTACGTCCGGACCTGGCGCGGGTTCGTCTACGTCGCGTTCGTCCTCGACGTCTTTGCCCAGCGGATCGTGGCGTGGAACATCGACTCCAACAAGGCCGTCGAGCTCGTTGACGTGCCGCTACGCATGGCGCTGTGGCAGCGCGGCCGCGAAGGCAACCCCGTCGTGCCAGGCGAGCTGATCGGTCACGCGGATGCGGGCTCGCAATACACCTCGATCACCTTCACCGAGCACCTCGCCGACGAAGGCATCCGACCTTCGATCGGGTCGGTGGCCGACGCCTACGACAACGCACTGATGGAGTGCGTGATCGGTCTCTACAAGACCGAGTGCATCCGCACCACGGTCTTTCACACCGGGCCCTACCGGACCATCGGGGACGTCGAGTACGCCACCGCCGGCTGGGTCGACTGGTACAACAACAGACGCCTGCACTCGACCCTTGGGATGATGACCCCGGTCGAGTTCGAGCAAGCCCACTACGCGACCCTCAACCGAGAGCCGCAACCCGTTTAGGACCGGCGGAGAACCTGGGGCGCTTCATCTTGTGCTCACACCCGAGTGGGACAGGGCGCCGTCGATCATGTTCGGTCGCAGCACATAGACACGAGTACGCAACAGCACGACGTCCCCAAGTCGAGTCGCCAACGTCAACCGTCGACCCGAAGCCGCAGCGACGGCTTGTGCGGTGTACGTGAAGCGTCAACTACATCGCAGCCGCCGCTCAACGCCGACGGTACTGTTCGCCAGGCCTTCAGGTAGCCCGCCGGTAACGGCGCTCGGGGCGCCCAGTGGTGCCGTACCTGAGGCCCACATCGGCCACGCCTGCGGCGACGAGGTGCTCGAGGTAGCGGCGGGTGCTCACGCGAGCCATTCCGATCTTGTCGGCGCACTCTTGGGCGCTGAGGGTTTCGTCGGGGCCGAGAGCGCGAACAGTCGCCGTGACAAGAGTCAGGGTCTCGGCTGAGAGGCCTTTGGGCAGAGACGCCTGCTGGGCCGGGGTCGGGCGGGCTGCACCGAAAATCGAGTCGAGCTCGGTCTGCTCGACATCCGTCTCGTCCTCGTGGCGGCCGAGCGCGGCGTGGCGGTCGCGGTAGGCGTGGAGTCGCTCGGCGAGGTCGCGACCGGTGAACGGCTTGACGAGGTAGTGGATAACGCCGCCGCGCAGGGACTCGCGGACCGTGTCAACGTCGCGCGCGGCTGTTACGACGAGGACGTCGACCGGCGAACCGGTCGCGCGCACGCGCCGCAGCACGTCGAGTCCGCTCATGTCGGGTAGGTAGATGTCGAGCAACACGAGGTCTGGTTGGTCCGCCTCGATAGCGGCGAGGGCCTGCCCCCCTGTGCCGGCCTCACCGACGACCGTGAAGCCGTCCAGGCTCTCGACGAACCGCCGATGAACAGACGACACCATGAAGTCATCGTCGACGACGAGAACCTTGAGAGGTGGACTCGGCTCGATCATGCGACTCCTCCCCGGTGGGCGTACGCCGTCCCGCTGGAAGAGGTAGCACCGACAGGCAGGCTCATCACGAATGTCGTTGTCCCGTCCGAACGGTCGTAAGACAGGTCGCCGCCGCGGCGCTCGCACACCATCCGGCTCAGCGCGAGGCCCCACCCGCGGGAGCCAGGGGCATCCGCCGCCTTGGTCGAAAAGCCCTGCGCGAACACCAAGGCGGCGATGTCGTCGGGCACTCCCGGTCCGTTGTCCTGCACTGAGCCGTCGACGAACCCGTCCGCACGCGCCAGATGGACCGTTACCCGGCCATTCCCGGCAGGCACTGCTCCGCTGGACGAGGCCGCTTCCAAGGCGTTGTCCACGAGGTTGCCCATCACAGTGACTAGGTCGGCGGAGAGCGCGTCGTCGATAGCAGGGAGCTGGCTGTCGTCGGTGAGGTCGAGGGTGAGGCCGAGCTCGCGGGCCCGACTGTCCTTGCCAATCAGGAGAGCGGCCAGCGCGTGATCGTCAACCCTGCTGGTCACGCGCTCGATCCACGTCTTGCGCGCGGTGGACTCCGCCGTCATCAGCCGCGCGGCCTCGTCGTAGGAGCCGAGCTCGAGCAGGCCGGCGATGGTGTGCATCCGGTTGGTAAACTCGTGCGCCTGTGCGCGCAGGGTGTCCGTCGTACCACGCCAGAGGTCAAGTTGCCGGGTCAGGTCGACGAGCTCGGTGTGGTCACGCAGCGTCGACACCCAGCCGACGACCTCGTCGCGCACGCGGACCGGCACCTGGTTTATGACCAGCACGCGGTCCTTGGTTACGACGGGCAGGTCGTCTGCCGGGGCCTGACCGCGCAGCACGTCGGACAGGCCGTCGGGCAGGTCGAGCGTGGTCAGCTCCGCCCCGGACGTAACGGGCGGCAGCCCAAGGAGTCGGGCGGCCTCGTCGTTCACCAGCGTCACCCGACCCGTGCGGTCGATGCCGATCACGCCCTCGCGGAGGCCGTGCAGCATCGCCTCGCGGTTCTCAACGAGCCCGGCGATCTCGCGAGGTTCAAGGCCGAGGGTCTGCCGCTTGATGCGGCGCGACAGCAGGAGCGATCCGCCGAGGCCGCCGAGCGATGCGAGCGCAAGATAGACGATCGAGGTCGGGGCCGTGGCGCCGAGGCGGTCCCACATGGTGGGGTACTCGCGACCGGCCAGCACGTATCCCGCGAGCGATCCGACGGGCCGTCCATCGACGGTGCCGTCGAAGATCGGCACCCGCGCCTCCACCGAACTGGTGGACTTCACGGTAGATACCCCGAGCCACTGGCGCCCGGCGTCGGGGCGGATGACGGTGCCGTCGCGGTCGTCGGTGCGCGAGGAGTAGAGGACGGACCCGTCGGGGTCGGTAACGACGACGTAGGACGCGCCGTACGTCGACACCGCCGCCTGCGCGACGCCGGGCACGCCGCGGATGCTGCCGTCGGAGAGGCCGGCATTGACGACGGGGTTGCCTGCGAGCGACTCGGCGATCTGCAGCACGCGCCGGCTCTCCTGCCGCTTGAAGCTCACGTCGTTCTGCACGAACGTCACGATCCCGACCCCGAGGACGACAAAGGAGACGATGACGACCTGGAGGATGAGGAGCTGACCCGCCAAGGACGGTCGTCGCCAGTGCTGCACCCTCCGAGTCTTACGCATGGACGCACCAGCCGCACGCGGCTTGGGGCGCTACGGTCGGGGCGTGCTGAGTCGCCGGAGCCTGATCGTCGCGTCGACGCTCGCCCCTGCGGTGGGCGTGCTCGGCTCCTGCACCAGAGCGGCCGGGTCGAGTGACCTGCGGCTGATGGTCCCGAACGCCCCCGGCGGGGGCTACGACACCACGGCGCGGGTCGTAGCGCAGGTGCTTGAGGACGCCGATCTGACCCGGCATGTGGAGGTCTTCAACGTCGAGGGCGGCAGTGGCGTGGCGGGACTGGCGCGCATCGCGGGCGACCCGGGTAACGCCAACTTGCTGATGATGATGGGCCTCGGTGTGGTGGGTGCGGTGATGACCAGCCGGTCGGCGGTGGGCCTCGACGAGGTGACCCCGATCGCGCGGCTGATTTCCGAGCCCGAGGTGATCGCCGTCGCGGCGAGTTCGCCGTACGCGACGTTCGACGACCTGCTCGACGCCTGGACCGCTCGTCCGAAGCTGCTCCGCATCGGCGGTGGCTCCTCGCCCGGCGGCCCTGACCACCTCTGCACCTTCCTGCTGGTCGAGGCCGCCGGGATCGCGGCGACCGAGGTGCAGTACAACCAGTACGACGGCGGCGGCCCGCTGCTTGCCGCGCTGTTCACGGGCGCCCAGGACGTGGCAATCTCCGGCGTCGGGGAGGCGCTCGCCCAGGTGCGGACGGGCGAACTCCGTATCCTGGCCGTGACCGGTGAGCGGGTCGACGGCCTCGACGCGCCCACCGTGCGCGAGGCCGGGGTGGACATGGACTTCGTCAATTGGCGGGGTCTCGTCGCCCCGCCTCTCCTCGAGGCGGGGGAGCGGGACCGGCTCGCGGCACTCGTCACCCACATGCACTCGACCGACGAGTGGGCGCGGCAGTCGCGCAACAACGGGTGGAACGACGATTTGCTCGGCAGCGAGGAGTTCGCTTCCTTCCTCGCCGCCGAACAGCAGCGGGTTTCCCGTGTCCTCAAATCGCTCGGCTTGGTGGACGGTTGAGGCGGTCGACGGCATTCCAAACCTCCGCAGGGGATCAGTCCTCGTCGGCAAGCACAAACCGTCCCACGTCGTCACTGACCTCGCCGCGCAGGCGCGCGACGATCTTGGGGACGTAGGGCAGAACCAGCGCGAAGAGAGCGACCGCAAAAATCGCCAGGGTGAGAGGACGGTGGACGAAGGTGCCCATGTCCCCGCTGGCGGCGGTGAGCGCGAACCGGAACTGTTTCTCAAGCTCGGGACCGAGAATGGCCCCGAGGACAGTGGGCGCGATCGGGAAGTCGAACTGCCGCATGAAGAAGCCGACGATGCCGATCCCGAACGCGATCAGCATGTCCGTCTCGGCCCCGGACACCGCATAGATTCCGAGGCCTGCGAACACCAGGATGCCGGCGTACAGCAGGGGGCGCGGGATCTCGAGGACCTTCACCCACACCCGGATTAGCGGCAGGTTAAGCGCCAGCAGCATCACGTTGCCGACGAAGAGTGAGGCGATGATCGCCCAGACCAGGTCGCCATGGGTGTCCATCAGCTGCGGGCCAGGCTGGACGTTAAGGACCTGGAACGCGGCGAGCATGACCGCTGCCGTCGCCGACGTCGGGATGCCGAGGGTTAGCAGTGGTACTAGCACGCCGGAGAACGACGCGTTGTTCGCCGCCTCCGGGCCGGCGACGCCCTCGATCGCACCCTTGCCGAACTCGTCCCGGCCGCGCGAGCGGCGCTTCTCCCACGAATACGACATGAACGTCGGCAGCTCGGCGCCACCGGAGGGGAGGATCCCGATCGGGAACCCGAAGGCAGTGCCGCGGAGCCACGGGCCCCAAGACCGGCGCCACTGATCCTTGGTCAGCCACATGAAGCCGCCCCGTTTGGGCTCGAGCGGCGTCACCTGGCCCGGCCGCGTGCGGCCCTTGCACAGGACGTACAGCGTCTCGCCGATGGCGAAGAGTCCGATGATCAGCAGCACATCGTCGATCCCGTTGAACAGCGCGAGGCTGTCGAAGGTGAACCGAGCCTGGCCGGCGTTGTCTAGCCCGACGAAGCCGATCATCGCGCCGAGGAGCAGCGAGAGCATCCCGCGCACCATCGAGCGTCCGACGAGTGCCGTCACTGTCACCAGTGCGAGGACCATGAGGGCGAAGTAGTCGGTCGCCCGGAACCCGATCGCGATGCTCGACATCGGTTCGGCCACGAATGCGAGCAGGACGGTGGTGATCACAGCGGCCACGAAGGACCCGATCGCCGCCGTCGCCAAGGCTGCGCGCGCCTGCCCGCGGCGGGCCATCTGATGGCCCTCGACCGCGGTCGCAACCGACGCCGACTCGCCCGGTGTGTTGAGCAGGATCGACGTGGTCGAGCCGCCGTACATGGCCCCGTAGTAGATGCCGGCAAACATGATGAACGCCGGGATGGGGTCTGTGAAGGAGTACGTCACCGGTAGCAGCAGCGCGATGGTCACGGCGGGCCCGATGCCGGGCAGCACGCCGACCAGCGTGCCGAGCGTCACGCCGACCAGCGCGAAGAGGAGGTTCTCGGGGGAGAGGACCGTGGCGAAGCCGTTAAGGAGGGGGCCGAAGGAGCTCACAGCGACAACACCCCCGCCGGGAGGATCACGCCGAGGATGTGGGTGAACAGCAGGTACACGCCGAGCGAGAGGCCGAGCCCAGCGACGACGTCACGGAGGAGGTGGGTCGAGCCCGTCGTCCGGGCCGCCGCGACGAAGAAGAGAGCAGTGCTGATCACGTAGCCGAGCGGGTCGATCGCGTAGGCGTAGGCGACCAGGAGCACGACCATCACGACGATGGCGAGACGGTGGCGGAACGTCTCCGCGGCCTGCGCGGGGCGGTTACGAAGGACGGCCCGGGCGTGCTGGACTAAGTAGATCACCGATAGTGCGAGCCACATGCACGTGACGATCAGCGGGAAGAAGCGCGAGCCGCCGAGGTCGAACCCTTCGCCGTTGATGGCGAAGGTCTGCCGGAGCGCTAGGAGGCCGAAGACAAGGAGCGCCCCGCCCATCAAGAATGGGCCGACCACCGACGAACTCGTGTGGTCCACGTCCATCTCGTGCGGAAGCTCAACGCCGGTGTCGTGCGGCCCGAAGGCCGCCCCCGTGTCGGGGGCGGCCTCGGTGGGGCTCCGGCGCACGCCGAAGCCGCTGGTCGAGTCGGTCACGAGATCACTCACAGACCGATCTGCGCGTAGAGGTCGGCCACGCGCTCGGTCTCGGCGTCGATGTACGCCTTCGCTTCGTCGCCAGTCTGGTAAAAGTCCGTCCAGCCGTTGGTCTCAAGGGCGTCCTTCCAGGCCTGGCTGTCGTGCATCTTGTCGACCAGCGCGATCACCTCGGCGCGCTCGTCGTCGCTCAGGTCCGGGGCCGCGACGAGGGCACGCCAGTTGGCGAAGTCGATGTCGAAGCCGGCGTCCTGCAGCGTGGGTGTCGTCTCGCCGGCCACCTCGACCGGGTCGGCCGTGCTGACGGCGAGCAGACGCATGTCACCCGACTCAATCTGGCTGGTGAACTCGCTGAGGCCCGAGACGCCCACCGCTACGTCCCCGGACAGGATGCCCGCGATTGCCTCGCCGCCGCCGGAGTAGCCGACGTAGTTCATCTCGGCGGCGTCGCCGCCAGCCTCTTGCACGAGCTGCGCGGCCACGAGCTGGTCCGAGCCGCCGGCGCTGCCGCCGCCAAAAATCACCGACTCGGGGTCGGCGAGGTAGTCGTCGACGACGTCCTGGATCGTCTCGTACTCCGAGTCGGCCGGTACGACGAACGCCTCGGTCTCCTTGGTGAGGGTGGCGATCGGAGTGGTGTCTGACAGCGACACCTGAGAGTCGGCGAGCTGAAGGGCACCGATCATCACCAGGCCGGTCATCATCAGCGCCTCGGGGTCTCCCTTAGACTTCTGAAGCTGGGCGAGGCCGGTGGCACCACCGCCGCCCTCGACGTTCTTGACCTCGATCGACCTGCTCACCAGCTTTTCGTCCTGAAGGACGGACTGCATGGCGCGAGCCGTGGTGTCCCAGCCGCCGCCCGCGGCCGCGGGCACCGTAAAGTTGATGGTCTTGGTCGGGTAGCTGCTCGAGTCGCCGGACGAGTCGCCGTTGCTGCAACCGGTCATGACGGCTGCTAAGACGGCGACCCCGGCGGTGGCACGAAGGATGGTGGAGCGGTGGGTAAACATCGCTTTCCTCTCTGCGATGCGGCGCACCTGGGTGCGCGACTGAGTGACGGCCGTCACGCTAGAGACGTTGGTCGCACAGGGCTCGCTTGCGGTCATCGGGTCTGCTGCACGAATAGGTGACACCTGATCTGCGTCGATGTGTGTCGGCGCTG
>CAZDAO010000004.1:0-40339 GCA_964503015.1 uncultured Nocardioides sp.
GGTCCACGGAGGACGCGACCGTGGGGACCACGAAGCGAGCGGAGATGTTGTCGCCCGCCAAAGTCGTATTGGGGATGTGCAACTTCGCCAGCCGCTGCGACCGTCCCGCAGCTGACCTGACGGGGTCAGGTTGTCACCGGATCGTGCAGCAGACCCCCTCGAGCCTAGCGAGACCGCTAGGTTCGTCGGGTCATGCCGGCGAGGCAGCGAGGGTTGAGCGCTCGGGCTCCCCGACTACCTCATCGAGACCCAGAAGTTCGGCGAATGCGAGTCGCATGCCGCGCGCCCGTGTACCGGGTCCGTTAAATGGCTTCGATACGACAGAGTAGACCGTGTCGATCGCATTCGATGGTGCACGAGCGATGGTGACGAGGCGATCCGCGAAGAGGCCGTAGAGCACCTCGCCAAAATCCTGGGTGCCGGGTGCGCTCATCAGACGCCAGCGTTCCGCATCGCTCACAATTGTGTACGCCCATAGGCCATCAGGCTCATCAAACCGAGTGAAGAGCACGACGTCGCCCTGATGATCAAGCAAGCCCGTCAGGGGATGGCCCTTCTGCTCAAGCACCAGCATGGGGCGAACCAGCGGGTTCGGCTCCCACGGCTTGAAATTCTTGCGCACGGACAGGACTTTGTGCACTCAGGTTCACCTGATTGATATCGCAGGGACGCCGCATCATGTGGTGCGGCCCGTCGAGTATGCCTCAGCCAGCCAGCCGGTGGAACCGGATTGCACGGATGTCCCGAAGGTGGCCTAGGCAGTCCGGCATGCACAGCGCGCCACCCGGCATCTGTCGTCGGTACGTGAGCGTGAGCGTGCCGAGTTTTACCTATGTGGTGCTGCGGCGCCTCCCATTAGGCTGCCGCCTGCTGCGAGTGTTGCAGAGAGGGCCGCGATGGTCCGCTGATCCGAGGAGACGGCATGGACGACGTCCGGGTGACGATGACGGTGAAGGACGCAATCGAATGCGTCGACCTAATCGAGTGGCTCACAGGAAATGGTGTGGAGGCCTCGTCTCTGCCTAACGACGATGCGATGGGCCCCACCGAGACAGCAGCCATGGTCCTCGCCGGTGCCGCAACACTGCGAGGTGGCTTTCTCGTGGTACGGGAGTGGATCCGCGCCCGAAGGACCACCGTCGAGGTGGCAACGAGATCGGGCCTGTCGTACACGATGACGACTGGGACTGATGACGAGGCCATCCTGTCGATGATCCGCGAGATCCAGGCCGCCGACGGTGCGGCGACGGACGCCAAGCGTGGCGAGCGGGAAGGTGAAGGCAGGCCGAGCGAGGGCTCCAGCGCGGATAACTCGGCGAGCAGAGATGTCTGACCCGTCGGAGTTCCGCCGGCACCGCCTCTTCAGCGCCACTTGGGGCACCTTCCACGATGACTTCGGTGTCGCCGCGTTGCCGCACACGGCGGCGACCGCCGTCGAGCTCGGCCAAGCCCTGAGCGATGCGGACGTGTTGCTCGAGGAGCCGGTCACCATCACCGACAGTGACGGCGTCACTGTGCGTAATCTCCTCGACGACTTCCTCAACGGCCCAGGCGAGAGCTTGATCCTCTACTTCGCCTCGCATGGTCTGGTGCCGTCGGTACGTCATGCCTCCTACCGTCTCGCCACCACCGACACCCGGGCACCGGACGACGGGATCCGTGCATTCCCGATGGACGAGATCATCAGCATGGTGGCTGGCCGCAGCGATAGACGCGTGCTGCTAATCGTCGACGCCTGCTTCTCGGGCTGGAGCGGCCAACAAGTCGTTCAAGGTGGCGGTTCCCTCGATCGCGGCCCTCTGGAGAGCCCAGGGCTCTCTTTCCTCGCCTCAAGCTCGCCTTACAAACCGTCGATCGCACGCCACGGTTCCCGGTTCACTCTCTTTGGAGAGAGACTCATCACGGCCATCCGTAATCACCAAGTCGGCGACGCTCTCGACGTCGGCGGGCTGTACAAGTCGGTGCTCTTGGCCACTGCCGATGGTGAACCCGAGCCGGTCCTCGTTTCGCAGGGCTCGTCGCACGAAGCCGTCCTGCTGCCTTCACGCGCGGCGGAACCGGCTGCCGACCCCGAGTATGCCAATCGCGCGGAGATCCTTTACGTAGATGACGTCGAAGACGAGAGGTTGTCTTTTCGGGAAGGGCTCGCCCCGTTCGGACACTCGGTAACGCTGAAGAACGACCCCCCCTCAGCGACCGATGCTCTTCGCAGGTCCCACTTCGACGTCATTGTCCTCGACCTTCTGATGGTCGGAGACGAACCTGCTACCGACCTCATCCGGTTCGTCGGCAAGCACATCACCGGCTCCAAGGTGATCGTGGCCACCCGCGAGCGCGAAGAGGTCGGCCAGATCGCCTGGCGCCACCTGGACAACGTCTTCTCCTACCCCAACCCCGTCGATGCCTTCACGTTCAAGCCCGAACACATCGACCAGGCGGTGGTGTTCGCCAACGAAATCAGGCGTCACCGCGGCCAGGTGCTGTCGCACATCGACCGCCTCGGTGAACTCGTCCCGCTGGTATCCGGTCGGATGATCAAGCGGAGGGCTGAAGGGCACGAGCTGGGCCACGATGTCCTACAACTCCACGCCCGGATCACCGTCGAACAGCTCGTTTCGCGATGGTTCAGCGACGAGAGCGACGCGACCGACTACCTCGAGGGCATGACGATGGAGCCGCTCGGCCTGGGTCGTTCCTCGTGTTCGGTGTTCTCACTCGTCCCACGGGTTAAGGGTCTCGACGCGACCCACGTGAACCCGTTGGTGCTGAAACTCGGGCCGGCCGCCGAGATCACCGAGGAGGTCAGTCGGTTCAACAAGTACGTGCAGGTGGGGGTGCCACTCTCCGTACGCACCGACATGGTCGGTCACGCTGTGACCGGAAAGGTTGGTGGGCTCATCTACTCCCTCATCGGCGGGGACCAACAGCACGTTCGCGAAGCGGCAAGCCTCAGCTTTGAGGAGATCGAAGCGTGCCTGCTGCGCATCATGGACCCCGACGGCAAGCGATGGCTCGGCTCGACCCAACGTGACGCCGGTGTGCGACCGAAGCACTTCTTCGAAGCGAAGGGCTGGAGCAAGACTAGATTCCAAGAATCCGCGCGTGCCATCAGTACCGGGCTGGCCAACGCAGGCGTCGACGATGCCTGGAGGGTCGACCAGTACTTCATGGGCAACCCTGGCATCGACAACGCGCATCCGAGCACTTTGGTCCACGGCGACCTTCACCTCGGCAACATCGTCGCCTACGACGAGAACCGCTATGCACTGATCGATTACCGCAACGTGACCATCGGTCCCCGATGCGCGGACTTCGCCACTCTGGAGGTCGATTGCTGGCTCCTCGCCGTGCCGGACACAACGCTCGATCGCGGGCACCTCATCAGCGAGTTGGTCGATGCGGCCGGCGGGGGCCTTAACGACGTGCGCGATCCGGACGATGTCGCACCGTGGCTGCGTGATTCGCATCGGCTGGCTGTGACGGTCAGGCGCCTCGCGCAGCAGAACTTCAAGGATCTGACCGCGCGCGAGTACGCCAGCATGCTCTGGTTCACCGCTGTGCGTAGGGCAGAGATGCGCGCAACTGCGACATCCTCGGCAGAAAAGCTTGCACTCAAGACCGTCCCCCATGCGCTCGCCCTAGTGAGCCAGCAGATGACCTCATGACGGACCACAGCGAGCCTTGGGATGAGTTCGACTTCATCTCAACCGGACGCTTCTCACGGCCCAAGGACCTTTCCGATGCAGTTGACCGGCTGTGGGCTACCACCAACTCCCCCGTCCTGCTCCTGACCTTCTCGCCCTATTACTTGCTGCCGTCGTTGTCCGCCGTACGCGTGGGAGGTGATGATGCCTTGATCGCGCGCGCGACGCACGGCCTGGCCATGCTGAGGGCCACTGCAGAATCAACGCTGCGAGACGTCTCCGACCCGATCGGCCACATGAGCGAGCAGGGACGCGAGCTGCTCCGAACTCTAGGCGTTGAGAATCCGGATGCCCGTGCGTTCGGAGCGCTGGGCGAGCAACGGCAAGGTTCTGGGCGCCTAGGCGTTGTCGTGGCGACCGCGCAGGTCGAGCCGGATCCGGACGTCATCGAAGACGTTCGAGTGGAAGCACGTAGGATCGCAGGCTGCGTCTTCACGTCACGCGCTGCCACTTTTCACCGCGAGAACTCTCAGGACTCGGTAGTTCGTCGGAACTACGAGGCGGCGAACGAACTCATCGCTTCACTCGAAGACCTCGATCCATCCCGCAACGACACGTCGCTGGGCGACCTAGGCGACATTGCGTCTCAGATGTCGCGTGTTCGACTCCGATCCATGCACCAAGGCGCCCATACCGTCTTGGACATTGACGCCATCGGCGTCTACGAGCGCAAGGGCGAGACCCTCGTGCGTGTGGTGCCCGAACGGGCGGAGTACCCACTCGATTTCCCCGAGGTCGTAGTAATCGACTACGACCAGCAGATGCCCGACGCCCCGGAGCTCGGTGGATCAAGTTTTGAGTCGATCGCCGGTCCCCTCAACCTGTCCTTTGCTCGGCAGAGCAAGCTTTTCACCGACATCGCCGACGACTGGCACGCGATCACGTGGCCGTTCGGGGGGACGTCACGCGTGGCCGGCTTCGGCGGCGTGGTCATCATGCTGTGGCGCGATCGACACGTGTCTCCGCTGGGTGCGTATGAGGTGAGTCAGGTCAACTCGATCGTCCGCCGCATCGAGCGAGAACTGGTCGACGGCGCACGATCAGAGTCTCTCGGTCGACTCGGCGCGGTCCTCGGCCAGATCAGCCGCGACCGCCAGCCTCCGGAGGCGGAGGTCCAAGACATACGCCGAGGTCGTCTCCTCAGGCGACGCGACATAGCTAAGGCACTTCCGGCCATCGACAGCACGCTGAAGTTTCTGGTCGACTACACACAGTCACTATCGGCCACCTGTCGGATTCTCACGGGCGACGTCGGTGAGGTGTTTGACAGGAGCTTGTACCGGGTCAGCGTCTTCCCCGAGGCAGAGGGGATCAAGTCGCCCGAGCGGATCCCGCTGCACGATGTCGCCAGTTCGGTCAACGCTTGGACCGCCGTGAATGGCCGCCCGGTCTACCTCAGCGCGATCCACCACATCGAAGCGACCGACGAGGCGCCTGCAAAGGCGGAAATTCCCGATCTTGGACTGTACGCAGGCTTGGAAGCCCCGGCGGTCTACCGCGAGATGCGTTCCGAGTTGTGCGTTCCGATATTCGCCGAAGGTCGACTCGTCGGGACGATTAACCTCGAGTCGGCCCACCCGCGGGCTTATGACTCGACCGCGGAGGTTGCGAGCGAGTCCGCGAACACGATTGGGGTCGCACTGCTCACCAGCCGACGTAGCATCGGCGCTGAGCTGATCATGGATGCGGGAGGCTTCCTGGACCGGCGTCATGAACTGGACCGTCTGCTGCACGTTCTCCGTGAGGAGATCAGGACAGGAAATTCAGCCGACTCGCCCAAACTTGGCGAGTGGGAACGTCAGGTCGACTCCATCTTGCACTACATCTACCTCCAGCCACGACTCGCCATCGCTGACGAAGAGACCAACCCTACGGTCGGCACAACGTTGCTCGAAGCGCTCGTGCATACCAAGTGGTCCGACACCTCCGGCGGGACTGACGAACTGCTCCGGTTCCTCGACCCCGATGCCGGCGAGGGCGCCAAAACCGAGTTCGAATCATGCCTGCGTGCCTCGATCGGCCGCGAACAAGCCACAGCATTGAAGTTTGCCCTCATCCAGGCTCTAGGCAATGTTCGAGTTCACAGCAGAGGTGCCAAACCTGCCAAACCGTGGGCACAGGAAATCCGTCTGCGACTTCACCAGAGAACGATCGGTGGTGTCGTCAACGTGTACGTCGCCTTGCGCTCGCTGGCGAGTTTGCGACGCCTCAATGCCCTCGATGTGGACAAGGTCTATCGAGAACCGATCATGATCCAGGACGACGAGAGAACGCGGATGGGCGCCTACATCGCGGGCGAAGTCCTTCGTCGCTGCGGTGGCTCCGCGTTCATGCGCGTCGACACCTACGAAGATGTACTGGCGGTCGTGACCGGGGAGTTCGGCGTCCCGTTGAGCTAGGCGTCACTAATTCTGGATGTCACCGAGACGGCACCAGATCACGCGGGGAGGAGTCCGCGATCGTTAGTCGCTCGAACACCTCGACCATGCCCTGTGCATTCTTGGAGCCCGCGCGGTGGGTCAAGTCCCCGGTAGTGGTGCAGTGCTGCGCGCTCCTTGATAGGGGGTGTCAGGCGGTCAGTGCGGGCAGGTCGTCAGCACCGATCTCGGGTTCGGCGGTGGTGACGATGTTGATGCGGGAGCGAGCCAGGACGTCGATCCCGAGGTAGCGGCGACCCTCGGCCCATTCGTCGGTCTGCTCAGCCAGCACGGCGCCGACGAGTCGCACGATGGCGTCGCGGTTGGGGAAGATCCCGACCGAGTCGGTGCGGCGACGG
Organism: uncultured Nocardioides sp.; assembly: GCA_964503015.1. Taxonomy (GTDB): domain Bacteria; phylum Actinomycetota; class Actinomycetes; order Propionibacteriales; family Nocardioidaceae; genus Nocardioides. The sequence goes on from CAZDAO010000004.1 coordinate 6,481, forward strand.
ATCTCAGCGGTGGCGACCCGCATGCCGAGTACCTCGCGATGGCCGTCGCCGTTGACGCCGGTCGCGAGTAGCACCACGGCGTTGATGACGCGGCCGCCCTCGCGGACCTTCATCGTCAACGCATCGGCGGACAGGAAGGTGAACGGCCTGCGTCACCGAGCGGGCGGTGGCGGAAGTCCTCGACGATCGAGTCCAGGTCCGCGGCCATCCTGCTGACTTGGGACTTCGAGAGGCCGTCGATGCCAAGCGTCTTGACGAGCTTGTCCATCCTGCGAGTGCTGACGCCGGCGAGGTAGCAGTCCGCGACGACGGTGATCAGCGCGGACTCGGAGCGCTTGCGACGCTCGAGGAGCCACTCGGGGAAGTAGGTGCCCTTGCGGAGCTTGGGGATCGCGACATCGACGGTCCCGACCCGGGTGTCGAGATCGCGGTGGCGGTAGCCGTTGCGCTGGCTTGTCCGCCCGGGCGTGGGACGTCCCCATTCGGCGCCGACAACAGCGTCGCATCCGCACAAAGCAGGGCGTTGATGATCGATTGCAGCAGCGAGCGCATCAGATCGGGGCTGGCTTCGGCGAGGGCTTCGCCGAGCACGCCAGCAGGGTCAACAATGTGGGGTGCGGTCATCGTGATGGTCCGTTCGAGAGAGCTGTGAGAGGTGAACTCGAAGGATCACGCGGTGGCCGCGTCTACGTCCACGACGGGGACAAACTCGACGACCGCGCTACACCACTATCAGGGACTCAACTGCGCGGTGGCCATATAGATCGTACGTCGAAACACCCAGGCAGGACTCGAACGGCTCGGTGCAGCCAGGAAGCGCGCGCCGCCGTCATCCCGAGGGTCAACTGTGCACCGGGTAGCCCGGGCAGCCGATGAGCAAGGTTCGGCACCAACATGGACACGGTGCAGGCTCACGCTCATATCGCGTCCGTAGGCCTCGTCCGCCAACGTTTCTAAAGAGACGTGCACCCGCAGGCTCCCCGCCCGCGTCGGTGATGCCAGTTGGGCTGCCCGAAGCTGCACCGCGGCGCGCGCTGCGTCGGGCGACCGGAGTCCGAAGCGTCGCCATCGCGAGGGCAAAGGTTGCGTTGCTGCACGTGAACGGGACGTGCCGCGGTAGTCCGCCATACTCGGCTCATGCCGAAGTTCGCGTCGGTCTACGACTACCTCGCATTGCTGTCCGCCGGACAGAGGAACCAGTCACCGCGCTCAGCGTCTTGGGCGGCGATGTAGCTCAGCGTCGGCTCAACGACCTCAGCCGGCAGCGACAGACCCGCCTCGATGCGGGTTGCATCCTCGTACTTGTCCATGGCCTCACTCTGCACTGCTGCACCCACACCGCCCGGGAGACGCGCGACCACGCAATAGGGCCCGCGCGCACGCGGCGACTGTAGTCCCAGTTAGCTCGCGCTCGACATGGTCGCGTGGACGTCCCAAGTCAGATGTGGCGAGAGCCGGTCAGTGTCCGTCAACACCGGATCTCCGAGGTGCCTCCAAGAACTGGGGGCGAAGAACGACTCATGAAATTTGCGCTGCTTCGGGTAGGAGTGCCTGAAGACGAAGTCGAGAAATCGCATCACGTGGACGGGGGCGACGCAGGCTATCCGGCATTGTGGGCTGTTAAAGGTGAAGTGTGCAGCTGGATGGCCGGGGCCACTCGCGCTTGGGTCGAAGTCGAACCGGAGCTGGCTACGTAGCAATATGTCCGTGCTGCCGTCGTACAACTCAACGGCGTCCAGCAGCGACTCCTGCGCGAAAAGGTCAGGGTCGACGTCGTACGGGCACGGCATGTACGCGAGCCGATGACCTACCACCTCTCCCTTCGCCGAGATGTCATAGCTCAGCTGGATGAGGCTGCCGTCGAATAGAACCGCGGAGTAGGAGCCCGACCTGAGCCATGCCAGGTATTGGTCGATGCCCGGGTGTCCATGTGAAATAAGGAAGGCCTCATCGCGCACGTACGACACGAAGCGAACACTCTCGACCTGGGTCCCATCCTCCAGGGGCGACCTAGCGAAGACGTCTATCGGGTTGATCGCGAGACATAGCTCGGCGTCCAAGAGGTAGTCAAGGGCGTTCTGGATGTCGTCTCGGATGGCTCTAGGTGATGTCGTCTGCATCTGGGTCACTTGTGTCGGCCTGCAGACGTGACAGTCGGGTCCTCACGTTTGGTGGAAGGTCGAGGAGGTCCATCTCGCCGCGATCGATGGCCTCCAGAAACGCCTCGACTCCCTCAGTGGCACGCCGAACGGTCTCCTCCTCGTGCTCGGGACGGTCGCGGTGAATGTGGCGCAGTTTGTCGAGTTGCGCACCGGTTGGCACCTTGAACTCGAGTTGGAAGTTCTTGGCCATCGTCTGCTCGACCTCGCCCTTGATCGCGGCCATCTGGTCCCCCCAGCCGACGATCCGGACCCAGGCCCGGCTTCGAGTGATGGCCGTGAATAGCGTGTTGCGACGGCTGACCGCGTTGAAGTTGGTAGCCGTGTACTGCGCGTCGAGGACGTACACCATGGGCGCTTCGTTGCCCTTGGCTCGGTAAATGTGGGCGATGGCGACGGAACCGGGTTGGAATATCTCGTCGGCGCTCGTGTTGACGCCGGCGAGGTGCGACGGAATCTGAAGGCGAGCAAGCTGGCGCATAAGGCGCGGGCCACGACTCTTCGCTCGGTACGTATCCGGCAAGACGATCAGGATGTCGTCAGGTTCGAGTTCGTCGACGGTCAGGTTCTTGGCGATTTCGTTTGCGACCCACGTGTCCTGGGCGGCTTCGTCGGAGAACTGCTTGACCTCGACCGCGTCGGCAGGGTCGAGCAGTTCGGGGAAGTACGAAGGGTAGCTCTCGGGAGATCGTTTCAACGTCACAGGCGCGCCAGGTGCAAGGTCACCATGGACGACGTCGTACCCGATGTCCTTCCACAGAGCGGCTTCGTCGGGGTGCTGGAGCAATCCGTCCTTTCGGTAGACGCCAATACCCAGCGCATGTGCAGTAGCGAGAGCCCACGGCGTGTTGCGGTAGCAGACTGGGAGGACGATGTCGCGACGTGGCGTACCCGGAGCGGCGTCCAGACTGACTCGTGGTGCTCCTGCCGGGGTTGAGCCGAAGAGTTCCTGGGTGGAGGGCATGGCGGCCTCGGAGAGGCGCTGCAGCTCGTCGTAGCCCCACACGATGCGCTTCGGGTCGCGCGTGAAGAGGTAGACGAGCTGGAAGAACTCGGGCGGCAGGTCCTGTGCCTCGTCTATCAGGACTGCGTCGAAGATGGGGTCTACCGTCGTGTTCTGCGCAACAGCCAACAGTTCTCCGCAGATTCCTCGGAAGGCGTCATCCATGCCGTACTTCCCAGACGCGTATGACCAGTCTCGCGGTGTCTCACCAAGCGCCCGTGCGATCTGGCTGTAGACACCAGCCCGTGCGCGAGAACCCCATGAGTGGAGGATCTGCATTCGCTCCGGGTCGGGCCGGTCGTTGATGTGCTCGAACGTGAACCTGGTGACGAGATCGTCGATCTGCTGGTAGAGCGCACGCGAATGGAAGGTGATGGCGATCTTCCACTCGGGATGTGTGGTGTGCCAGTACGCGGCTTTGAGGGCGAGCACAACGGTCTTGCCTGAGCCCGCGAGGCCCCTAATGCGTTGCGGGCCGTCCGGGCTCTCGATGGCGGCCTGCTTCTGCCATCGGTCTAGGTTGGCGATGCCCTTCTCGATGGACTTGATCTTCGCGCCCCGTGAGTCGGCCTGCGTTACCTGTGCGCGTTTCTTCCGCGGCTTGATCGTCGTGACGCGCTGAAGCGCCGCGTGCACGTTGTGCTCGACGGTCTCACTGAGCCCGTCAAGGCCTTGTAGCCACTCGTCGAGCTCGCCTAGGGTCCCGTAGAAGCCCTCGCCAGTTGGCTCGAGATGCTCGACCGGAGCGTCCGCAAAGACGGTGGCAGTGTTCGGAACAACGGCGAGGCGACGGCCCGCTCGCAGCCCTTCGTGTCGGCTGAGGTAACCCTCAAGCACGGCGTAGAGGCGATCCTGCTCGGCGACCACCTCGCTCCAGTCCTCCGGCGTCCGGGGCACTTCGTCGCTCAGGAGCAGCGCGACGAGACCGTGCTCACGAGTGACCAAGAGTGCGTCGATATCGACCCGATCGTCCGCGGTCGCCAGCACGGGATATCCGAGGTACAGGACGCCTTCATCGACAGTCTTGGCGAGCACGCTGGCGAGTTGTTCGGCCACAGCGCGATTCCGGCTCTCGCCTTGGACGACTTCCAACGCCACTGGTTGCTCCAATCGTGTTCAACCTGCCGTCTCGTGCGACGACCCGAGGCCGCTCTCGGCTTCCCCGCTGACCCTATCGTCGCCCGCGTCCGTGTTCTCTCGCTCAGCCGCAGTGCGTTTCCACTTATGTCCCGAGGCGTCGCGGTAGGAGAAGCGCGCCTCGAAGCGGTCCGGCAGGTCTTCCTCCTCGAAGCGCACGAAGACTGAATCGAAAACATCGTCACCGAGTAGTGCGGCGGGAGCATGGGCGTCGGTTCCGTTCGTGCAGCGCCTCGCTACGGGTCGGGCCGCTGACCACCGCCCAGAGGCGACGAGGGCATCACTGGTTTGAACCCAGTATCGCCGAGCAAGCAGGAATAGGCCCTAACCAGCGGAAACGCCGAGTCGGGCCGTTTCTCCGCTTCGCGTCCCGTCGGATACCTGTCGGATACGCGTCGGGTCGTGATGGGTCGTCGCGCGTGCCGGCCGTCGACCAGGGCCTACAGTCGCTGCCGTCCCGCATGCGCAACCCGGCGAAGCTGCCGCCGGCGTGGGTACTCGGGGGTCAAGCGGCGACCGGTATCCTCCCCGCGTCGGCAACTGGGGATGCGCAGGGCGCAGCCGACACGGGCGAAGGCACGGCACCAGCGGCGGACGCGCGGACCCGGTGAGCGACGAACCGACTCGACACGGAGATCCCTGATGCCCAAGAACTCGCTCCGCCTCTTCACTGTCAGCCTTCACGACGGCCAGATGCGGGACCCGCAACCTTGGGAAGCAGCACAGCTTCGGCCGACGACGCGGACGGGCGAGGATGGCTCGAAGACCACGATCAAGCACGAGCCGGTCGACTACCTCGACCAGCTCGTTGCCGATCTCAACGCCCGAGGCACCATTCCGCACGTCTTCGGTCCCGCCAAGGCCGAAGACGACGAAGAAGAGGTGACGGTCACCAAGGGGCACGTCGTGCGCTGGAGCAGCACTGGCAGGACTGCGTCTGTGCTGCGCCTTAAGTTCCAGGCGGGGCCGATCACCGAAGAAGGCGTGCTGGTTGACCCGGAGGGGGCAGCCGCGGACCTAGACCTCGGGGCGCAGCGCCGCGCCACGCTGTACCCCTACCGCGCGACCCTTGTGACCGAGCCGGGCAAGAACTACGGCATCCTCGCGGTCGAGGTGCGGGGGGCACGGTGCCCGCGCGATCCCCTAGTGCGAGCGATGTACGAAGCGAGCGCCGACAGTTGGCGCGTCCGGATCCACGAGGGCGTGGCCCAAGCTACCGCCATCACCCAGTTCATAGACGAAGCCAACGTCAACGCCGTCACGTTCATCGAGTACGGCTTCGACAAGGACGGCAAGAAGAAGGCCGGTCAGCGTAAGGCCCTGCGAGTCGACGCGATCAAGGGCGGGTTCGACCAGATCAAGAAGGCCGCCAAACAGTGGGTGAACGACCAGTGGAAGAGCACGGACGCCGTTGCCGCGCAACAGCTGCTTCCACTGGCGGTCAGTGAGGAGATCCGCATCGCCTTCAACGACGTGGCGGTCGAGTTCGGCACAGACAACGAGCAACGCACCTTCAAGCCTGGGTCGAACTTCAAGCTTTTCAGCTACTTCCTCGGCGAGAACATCGTCTCCGACGAAGACTTCTACGAACGAGCCGAAGTGGAGGCGAAGAAGATCATCGAGAACGTCCAGTCCATGGCTTCGGAGGCCTCGGCTGAGTAAGGTCGATGTAACGCAAGAGGCAGGAGGAGGGGGCCCGTGCTAGACCGGTTCAGCATCACGTCCATTGCACTGGATCACCACCGTTCGCTCCGAGACATGCGGTCTGGACGCCCCGACTGGGCAGCTCACATCGTGCTTCGCCTCGTCCCCTTTGCCGTCCTAGCGGTGGTGGTCGTGGCCGAGTACCGACTCCCCGAGCCAGGTGCACTGCTGCCCGCAACCGGTCTCCTGGCGGGTGTCCTGTTCGCTGCCGTGGGCCAGTTGATCTCCATCCGGGCTCGAATCGCGGACAGTGTTGTGCTGTCTAAGAGCACCCGGCTCCGAGCCCACTTCCGGGAGTCCATCAGTGGCATGCTGCTGGCAGCGTTGGGAGCGCTGGGCGCGTCTACGACGCTCGCTGTCCTTGCGCAACTGCCTGCTACGCCCGACGTCAAGGGTGAACCCACCCCAAAGGAACGGCTCCTCACTTGGGCACCGATTGCGATGACCGCACTGAGCCTCATGATGCTGACCTTCGTTGTGCTCATGTTCGTCAGCGCTTCGCGTCGGCTGTACACGAGCTACCTTGAGGCCTTCGAGGGTGGCCACGCCTTGCCTCGCCGAAGGGGTGCACCGGGGGCGGCGCCGCCAGCGCCGACCGAGAGCCGCACTGAGTCCAATGTCGACCGGCACAAGATGACTCCGGTCGGGGACGGTCGAGATACAAGGACCTAGCCGGGCGTGGTCGACCGCTCCGCGTCCGCCGTGGCGGCATTCCGTCAGGCTGTCACCTGTCGTGCAGCCGTCGGTGCAAACACAAAGTGGGTCGACCGACTAGCCCCTGGCGCCGCGAATGCCCGTCAGCTGTGTTCGCGGCCGATGTACACAAGTTCCCTCTTGGAGCCCTGCGGACTGGCCGCCCGAACATGGGGAAGGTGCGCTCTCACGCTCAAACCGCACCGGTAGACCTCGCCCGCCAACACGCTAAACGGGATGTGCGCACGGCGGAGCAAGGTCTCACGCTCAGTATCACCGAAGTGCAGGCTCCGACGTACGGCCTTGCGCCGCGTGATGGCCGCAGTCCCAGTCTTGTCGATGATGCGACACTTCGATCGTCAGGTCGCGTTTCGGCGAAGTTCGCGCTGTCTCGTGCCGCTTTGGCGTCGGCGTGCTGCGCCGACTAGTGCGTGCCGGTCAAGATCGTGTAAGAGATCTGTCCATTCGGTCGGATTGCCGGCGGAGCGAGCGCCCAGGCAGGGTGTGCATCATCGAGCAGCTCGCGGGCCATACCGAGACGTTGTCGGTCTTTGCGCGTGAGTTGGTCGGCGAGGGCGAAGGGGTCTTCGACGAGGCAGAGAAGTAGCGCTAGGTCGCGATAGTGACGGTCGGGCCTCGTGAGTCGTGTTGCCGCGGCCTTGCCGACTATGGCCCCGAGCAGAGTGGGGCGAGGCAGCTGACCCTGTCGGCCCTCGTGAACAATCGTGACCAGTTCCGTACGGTCGAGGGCCTGTTTGCCGCCGGGGGCCTCCACTGTTCGACCGGGTGGACTTGTCAGCAGGCTTGCTCGCTCCCCCATTCCGTCGGGTGCCAGGACGTCAATGACCACGGGCCTAGGCTCGGCGTCGCGCTTATACCTGTGCGCCAGTCCGTCAGCGCTCATTCCGTCGAGCGCAAATCCGAGTTCTTCGAGCTGGGCGACGACGGCGATGAGTGCGGTCTGGTCGGCTCGGATGTCGGCGATCACGTCACCGTCCTGACTGATCTGCGGTGGTGCGTGCCCGTGCTCGAGCACGTGGAGAAGAACCATCTGTCCGCCGATCACCGACCAGGGCGCGTTCAGTCGCTCATTTAGATCCAGCAGGACGTGCCAAAGTTCGTCGATCGGCGAAGGGAGCTCAGGTAACTCGATCAGCGTCGTCATCTGGTCATCTCTTTGAGCAGCTCGTTCAGCCGGAGCTCCCCCGCACGCACGGCTCGTGGCTCGGCGCTGTAGAGCAGGTCCGCCGCGATGGCCGCGTCCGGCGTCGTGTCACGACCCTCGAACGGCCAGACCACCATGGGGTGGTGGATGACGAGATTGCCGGTGTGGCTGGGCTGGAGTGCAAGGCTGCGGGCGATACTGCTCCACTCACTGAGCGGCATGTAGATCTCGGGCCGTGGCTCTCCAACAGCGACCAGATCAAACTCACGCTGCGCTGCCTCGGCGGGTCCGGTGATCAGCACGTGTTCAAATTGACCGAGGCGTGCCACTGCTGCTGGATGGGCTCGGACAGGTCGCAGCTCGCTCCGGCCTCGAAGGATGCTGCGCCACTCGTCCGCGTCGGGCTCGCTCAGCTGCGCAGCGTAGGAGCGGACCTGGCTGCGCTCGGAGTAGGTCAGCCATGGGGCGCTTCCCCCACTCAGGAAATCAACGATCGCCCAGGCGCGCTTGGGTCCCATGGGCCTTCCGGGTCGCCGCGACTGCCCTTCAAGCCGTGCCACGTCACCGCTGTCAATCAGCCACGCCCGACCAATGCGGCGACCCGCCAGATCGCCGGCGGCCAGTAGCTGCCTGACGCGCGATTCGCTCACGCCGAGACGCTGTGCTGCTTCGCTTACTGCGATTTCCATCGTCACCACCTTTAGGAAAGCCTAGCGTTATCGAGAGGTTTTTCTAAAGTCTTGTGTTCCTCGTTGTCCGCGTCAGCGAACGGGCTCGGCCAGCCGAGGCGCCGGGTCGAGTCGTCCATCGACGACTCGATAGGCCATGACCCGGTGAGTGACGCCGTGTTCCTCGACATGGGCCGCCGCTAGGTCGCACGCTTCAAGGACCCGGGCGAGATCCGGGACCTCGTCGCCGGGCGCGCGGCTGGTGAACTCCACACGTACTAGGACACCTGTCTCGTCGTACCAATGGTCAAAGACCACAACGATGGATCGTGCGGCAGACCCGGCGACCGCGCCGAGCGCCGTCATGCGGCTACGGGTGAGCGCGTGGCTCGCCCGCCGCTGCGCAGCAACAGCACGAGGGCGTCTCGAGCGGTACTGCACCCCGCCCAGAATGGGCTACCTCGTTCCTGCGCGCCGGGGATCAGATCCGACTCTCCGCAACCCAATAGTCAGGCAGTCACTCGCACGTCGGAGAAGACAGCCTCCCGAGGTAGGTCGCGCTTGAGGAGTTGGCCGGCCAGTTCCTCCGAGCGAGGCGCCCACAAGTTTGCGTGTAGGCGCATCGGGAGATGGGGTATCGGGGTCGGGTTCCAACTGGTGCGTTGATGCACAACAAGACCGTCCACGAGCCATGAAATGCATTGTGGCTGCCAGTCGATGGCGTAGTCGTGGAAGTCGGCCGTGGCGTCGAATCCCAATTCGACCCAGCAGGGCGTGCCGCGATAACCGTAGGTCAACTCGGTTCCATCATCACCAGGATTGAAGTATACGTTTGTCAGGATCCGTGTCGGGTGCGTGCCGATGAACTCCAGATCGATTTCCTGACGCGGTGCTGTTCTGTGTAAGAAGAGGCCGGTGACTACGCCGGATCCGGGTGCCGGTTTGATCCGTGCGTGGAAGCGCCCGTGTAGGTAAGACTCGCTCGTGGCGATGGCGCCCGAGCGGAAGGGCCGATGTAGATCACTGTTGTGCCGTAGTTGGAGATGCGCACCGTCGTCGCGGTACTGAACATTGGCCGGGCTGAAGGTCGCGAGGTTCCCGGGGAAGGTTTCAGTCAGTTCGACCAGACCGCGGGCCGGTCCTGTCATGGGCGAGGCGAGCACCAGGTGAGCCGAGGAACTTGACACGTCGCGCGGACACGACGGGGTCCATTCGTCTGTAGTTGGCAGTACCCAAGGCGTGTCGTCTCGTTCGAGCACCTGATGCGCGCGGCCCCGCGGCACAGCTTTCTGATTGTCACGTGCGGCCGTGGCGGACCTGCCGCCTTCTCCCTCGAGCTGTGCAGAAGAACGTCCGATGAGCTGGTGTAGCGCCGGTGGGCGTCTGTCTCGGAATGCTCCCCAAATGGGCGATGCTCCGGTGGGATACCGGTCGACGGGCACGTCGACTCCCAGTAAGCGGCAAATCGGCTGCCAGTCACCGGAAACGGAGTGATCGACCTCTAATGCGCGGCTTGGCCCAAGCCTGATCGGACTAAGCATGCTGGGGACCGGGGCACCTCGCTCGACTATGATGACCGCATCCGGGTCGTCCGAGACTGCTCGCAAAGCAACTGGGTTGAGCGGTGGGTCCACTAGGGCGTCGAATGTTCTGAGTGAGTGCTCGAGATCGCGCGGGGTCAACGACTGCTCGTCCGTATCGAAGGTACGGACCCGTAACCCCAGCATGGACAGAGCCATGGCAAGGCTTTCACGGTCCCTTCTCGCACTCCAGCCGAAGACCGGGCCTTGCCTTGGAGGACCGGGATGCAGGAGTTCGCGCTCGGCGTCGACAACGCCGGCGCGGGCGAGGTACGGCAGTATCGAGTACGCGTTGCTGGAAGTCGTGTCCGTCCTCTGCAGCAACGCTGGTGTCGTGAGCGCGAAAGCGTCGAGCTCGGCGAGTTGGTAGTTCATCCACAAGTCAACTGGTCCGACGACAGGCATCGACCGCAGCAGTGAGAGGGCGCCCTCTCGCGAAAGCACGTAGCCGGACAGGAACCACAATCCGCGCGTCGGGCGGAAGACGGAACCGCTGACGCGATGCCGTGGCGCCGTGTGGTCGGCGAGGGCGTACGACAGGTAGACAAGCTGTGGTCCTTCATCGCCGGTTGAGTGCGCGACCGCGTCGCGCCATCCGCGGTCGATCGCTGTCTTTGCCCCTGGGCGGAGCCATACGTCGTCTTCCATGACTAGGACGTGATGGTCTGAGCCGGTGGCGATGACCTTCCACGCCTCGATGTGCGAGCGGGCAACCGCAACCTCCTGTCTGGTCATCCGCACGGGTTCATTGGGCTCGAAAGCTTCAGCGAGGCGGCGATCTGGCTGTACATACAGTTGATCGCCCACGCGGTAGGTGCTGTCCACGTCTGCGGTGGCGGCTACGGCGCGTCCATCCCTGGCGTCTATCGCCGCGAGTCTGTGCGTCATCGTCGACACGGGTTCGCCATCCGCTGTCCGGAACCGCGCCAATTCCTGTGTGGCTAGCCGCCAGCGACGCTGCTCACGGTCGAGGTTGATGACCAAGATCGAGTTGATCTGGTTGGGCTTCGGGCCGAAGGACTTGACGCGACCCGCGGGGATCGATGTAGCGAGTTGGCGCCAACCTCGAAAGAGCGCGTGCCTGGCCGGACCCAGGGCGTCGGCGATGTTCATCCTTCGCCAGCCGAGGGGTCGGGGTGCTTGAACGACCAGTCGTTCCATATGCGCCAGTTGCGGCCGTCCAAGCGGTAGCCCAAGGTCCAGTCCGGTGTCGCTACCGTCTCCCACCCGAAGAGTAGGTCAAGCCGAAGCGGCTGATTCGTGATGATGCACTCATTCGCATGTGCGGCGAGTGCTGCACTGAGATTTCCCGGTCCCGTCGTGGATTGGATCTCAGGCACGCGATTCGGGTCGAGGAGCAACCGCGTCGCGCGGTCCAGTGCGCGCCGGAGAACCGGGTCGTTCGCGGTGGCTGCGATCGGGTTGTTGTTCACGTAGAAGATCCGGCTTGGGGCCCGATGATCGAACAGACCGGGCTCGGTAGCGTCGACCATTCCTCCGCGGGGGATGTCGTAACAGAGGGGTTGGACCTTCAAGTTGCCGTCCTCGAACAACGGTGGCAGCTCGGAGTCGCGAAGCTCGTCATCGGCATCGACGTAAAGACCTCCTTCGGCCACGAGCACACACATTCTCAAGTAATCGCTGCGCATTGCTGGGTGCTTGCACCGGCCGAACGCCGACACCTGGTCGCGCCCGTAGTGAGCGGCGATGTAGGACGCTGCGCTGTTGTCGTCGAACATTCGGAAGACCACCCCCTTTTCCGCGAGAGGTTCCCAAGTTTCGAGGCAGGCCTGGACATCGGCGGGGATCCGGTGGGTGTCGTGCCAGTATCGGATGAGGGAGCGCGGCACAGCGGTGCTGGCGCCCGAGGCTCCGCCCGTGCCTTCGTTCCGGGGCCGCGTGAACTGGTTCTCGCGTGGCCGGGATCGTAATGCTTGGAGCCCAAGTCGCCGGATGAACTCCGAGCGAAGTCCATCTCGCTCTTCGAAGTGCGCAGGGAAATGGGCGGGAGTCGTGCTGGCGCCCCAGAGACGCTCGACGGGCTGGTCGGACGATTTCGGTCTCGGACGTCGCGGGTGGGAGTCACCGTTCAAGTCACACCTCGTGGGCGCGCACTCGGTACGCATAGTACGGTTCCGAATTTCGACGCAGGTACGCCCGGTGTTCGACGACGAAACCGTCGAGCGCATGCGCATCGGCGTAGTCCGCTAGATCGCGAAGATTGTTGATGAAACCTTTGCCGCTGTAGTTCAACGATGTGTTGCACAGGACTCCGAAGCCTGTGCGCCGCTTGAATTCCACGAGTAGGTCGTGAAGATTTGGGTTGGTTGATGCGTTTACCGTCTGCAGCCGTGCTGACCCGTTGACATGAGTCACGGCCGCGAGCGCGTCGGTGGCCGCACGGTACGTGTACATCATGTGTGGACTAGCGGTGGTGCACCCGAACACTTCGGCGGCGTCTGCCTCGAGGCAGACCGGGGCGATGGGCCGGAACTGCTCGCGCTGTTTGATGTGGTTGAGGCGGACTCTGGTCGACTCATCGAACGGAGCTGCGAGGATCGAACGGTTGCCCAGCGCCCGGGGACCGATCTCGTATCTGCCGTTGACCCAGCCCAGAATCAAGCCCGAGTCAAGCATGGCGGCAACTTCGGCGACGGTTACGTCAAAAACGTCGTAGCGTCGCAGGTCTGCGGTTGCACCATGCTCGAAAGGCAATCCCGAGTAGACATCCCATTCGATCTTTGCGTTGCCAATCGCATGCCACTGGGCATCAATGGCCGTACCGATGGCGGAGCCTGAGTCGTTGGCGACGGGTGGGACGAAGATGTCCGAGAACAGGCCGCTGTCTCGCCACTTGCTGTTCCAGTCGCAGTTGAGACCGCATCCCCCGGCAATGAGGAGTGGCCACCCTTCGCGCAGGTTGGACTCAGCGAAGCTTCGAAACGTCTCGAAGATCCGGTCGCTGAAGATGCCGGTGAAGTTTCGAAACTCTTCGTCGTCGACGCCGACGTTGTAATGCACTGATGACTCGAGTTCCTGGTACAAGTCCAGTCGCACATCATGAGATCCCAGGAGGAAGTCGATGATCTGTTCCTCCTCGACGGTGGGAGCCGATCGTTTCGAGTAGGAAGCAAGGGCCATCAACTTGCCGGCGTCCGACAGCCTTGAGAAGGGCGCGTCCTTCGGGAAGGTGGGATCGGCCAGCCCGTATACCGATGCGAAGCGGTTGCCTGGTTGATTCATCACGTTGCTGATTAGAGTGATGTTGAGATTTGCATCAATCTCGTAGAACGCTCCGATCGCGCCTTCCCAGATCAGTGCGTAGCAAGGTTCTCCCTGAGGGACGGATGACATGCCGTAAGCACACATGAGGTGGGATCGCTCGTGCGAAGACGAGAAGTAGCGCACATCTTTGCCGAACAGACGTCGCTTCTCCTCCAAGATTTCGGACTGGCCGAGTCCCCGGTAGCTGACGTGATCGGCGGCGCCCGTCGGTCGGGACTCGCGTGGCCACCAGCCACCGACTGCGAGGACGTCCGGCGGGCCGTCAAGTCGACCGAACCCCCTCACGATTTCGGCGCTTCCGAGTGGTGAGTAGCGCCAATTCGAGTCCTTCTCAGCCTCAATGGACGAGACCAAGTAACCGTCGCGCAACTGCACGAAAGCACCATCGTGACCCGGGTTGTAGCCGACGACGTCCACTCATACCTCCGTTGTAAGCAAATCTGCGCCGCGGATGGCACTCCACGGCGATCGCTCCTCGACCGAAACTCATGACCCCCGCGTCAGCCGATAAGTGTAGGAAGGCCGTGTCCTGATACACGCCTTGGCGTGAACCGCCCCGGCGTGTCCGGAGACTTTCTAGTTTGAGACTCCAACGGGCGTTGGGGTCTGGTGGTGAGCGTAGTGAGCGGCCTCTGCCTCGACGGGCGTGAGGTCGTCGCAGTACTCGAACGGTCGCCGGTGGTTGAACCAGTCGACCCATTCGGCGGTGGCGATCTCGAGGTCGTCTAGTCCCTTCCATGGCCGTTGCGGCTTGACGAGCTCGGTCTTGTAGAGCCCGATCACGGACTCGGCCAGTGCGTTGTCGTAGGACGAGCCAACGGCCCCGGTCGAGGGTTTGATTCCGGCAGCGTCGAGCCGCACGGAGTAGGCCACGGACATGTACTGCACTCCGTGGTCGTGATGCGCGATCAGCCCGGTCAGGTCCTTGCCCTCGCGGCCGCGGGTCCACACGGCCTGCTCGACGGCATCGACGACCAGCTGGCTGGTCATCGTGGTGGCCACCGACCAGCCCAGGATCCGGCGGGCGTAGGCGTCGATGACGAACGCGGTGTAGCACCAGCCCGACCACGTCGAGACATACGTGAAGTCCGCGACCCAGAGTCGATCGGGTGCCAGCGGCGCGAAGTTGCGGTTCACCAAGTCCAGCGGCTTCGGCGCCTTCGGGGCGCTGATGGTGGTGCGCTTGATCTTGCCACGGACCGCGCCGGCCAGGCCGAGCTCGCCCATCAGGCGCTCCACCGTGCAGCGCGCGATCGGCGGCTCGTCGGCGGGTCGCTCGCGGTTCAGCGTGAGCCAGACCTTCCGGGCGCCGTAGACGCCGTAGTTCGACGCATGGACCGCGGCGATCCTCGGCTTCAGCTCCTCATCCCGTTGCTCGCGGACATTGGGCTTGCGGGAGCGGTGCTCGTAGTAGGTCGCAGGGGCGATCTTCGCGCCCAGCTCGGTGAGCTGGGCACAGATCGACTCGACACCCCATCGCAGACCGTCGCCGTCGCGCATACCGACGTGCTCGTCGATGTACGCGACGATCAGCGCTGTGGCCGGTCGAGTTCGGCCGCGAAGAAAACCGATGCGCTCTTGAGGATCGCGTTGGCGCGCTTCAGCTCGGCGTTCTCGCGCTTCAACCGCTTCAGCTCCGCCGACTCCTCCGACGTCATCCCGGGCCGCTGGCCGGCGTCGACTTCGGCCTGCCGGCACCACTTCCGGATCGTCTCCGGCGTCCCGACACCGAGCAACTCGGCGACCTTGCTCATCGCGGCCCACTCCGACTCGTGATCCGCGCGGATCTCGACGACCATCCGGACCGCCCGCTCACGCAGCTCGGCCGGGTACCTCTTCGACGTTTTCCCAGACATGACTCCATCCTTCCCAAGGAACGGAGTCTCCGGACTTGCCGGGGCGGTTCAGCGATTGGAGCCTCGGCAAAGAGTGATGTAATTGGACCGGCGGCCCCCGAGGGACGCATGACCCATGGCGAAGGGCCTTCATTCGGTAACAGCCTCAGACGTCCGGTTGTGCCGGGATGAGTATGGGGCATTCCGCCACGTCCCGGTGCGGACCGGTCTCGCAATCGGTTGCGCTCTTCGCCGTCACTTGTTCGTCGCCACTTCGAACTCGCCGTACTTGACCTGAGTCGCACGCGCAGGCCCTTGCGATGATTGTTCCGTCGCCGCGGAGTCGAGCTGGCGCTGGATACGTTTCCGGCCAGACTCCACGCTGTCCTGCCTGGTGCGGGCGCTGTCGGCCAAAAACATCAATCCGGTCCAAGTCGCGACCGCAGCGAGGGTCGACGAGAGTCCGAGGAGCAGCACAAGCAAACTCACAGCACCAAGTACGGCGCTGCTTCCCGCCACCTCTCCCAGCCAGTTCGCGAAGACCGTCACAGCTACACCCGCGGCAGCGATACCTCCAAGTATGAGGTGCTGTCGCGGGCCCGGGGTTTGAGGACCGACCCAGCGTGACGCGTAGAGCAATGCCCTGTCCTCGGCCATGCGCTCGAGCGCCTGCCTGGCGATACCGGAAGGCAACCCAGTCGCGATCTCGAGGTCTTGCCGGATTGCCCGACGCGCCAATGCAGCGCGGCCTCCAGTCGTGTATAACGCCACGACAACCGCCACGGCCGCTGGCACGCCAACGGTGAACCACTGGTCACTCATAGGTGCAACGTACGTGCTCGTACCGACAGCGTTGCCACTCGACGAGTCAGAAGCTAAGAATGCGTGCGCGCAGCCGTCCTCTGGGTAAGGAGCATGACGGCTTGCATGTGTAGACCGTTGGTCACGTTCGCGGCACCCAAGAACACCTCGTCCTTGATCGAAAGCATCATCCGCATGCCCCCCGGGATGGCTTCCTCTCCCGACTGTTGAGAGCCACGAAGCATCGTGCTTCCGCGTCCATGCTGCATGCCTGACAGAGTCCGCCAGGTACTTCGGTAGAGCAATTCCGAGCCCTCGAACTCCGAGTTGTGCACGAGGCGTCCCAGTTCGTCGATTAGATTGATGCTCTTTGGGAGAGGCCACCGCATGCCCAGTTTGGCGGCCTCGGCCCGATACTCTTCTTCGTGCTTGTCACGCACCAGCGCTAGCCGTTGGCGCTCGGCTTCCAATTCGGCGGCATCGGCCGGGTCGACGTACTTCAGCAGCGGCTCGATATCTGCTTGGTAGCGCCGGGTTTCCAACTCGTCGAGCCACTCCATTGTGAGTCCTCGACGGCGGCGATCGATGCTGTCTGGCGGATCGAGGAGCCAGAGGGCGTTGAATGCTGCTTCGAAGGTCGGCCGCAAGAGATTCCACGGCGCGAACTGCGTCGCTCCGTTGTGCTGCAGAAGTGCGCGAAGCGCGGAGTGGTTGTCCCAGGCAATATGCAGAAATCGGTGTGCGGCCATATAGGTGCGGCGGCCGCTAGTTTGCGACTCGTCGACAGTTCGATCAGACAGAAGGCGCTCGTCACGACCCGCTAGCTCGCGACGGAGGATGGCGTACAACCCCTCAAGCATGCGCCACCTCGGCACAAGTTCGGAAAGGTCAATCGACCCGACACGCACCTGTTCGTTCAGCACAGACGCATCCTCGCCCGAGCCACCGACAATGACACCGAGCAAGTCCTCTCCAGGGCGCCACATCGGTCGGGACAGAGGCAGGGAAGCGCTCGGGCAGGACGTCGCCTGGGTGACGTCCCGTGAGGTGGTGTAGTTCGGGCCGCTGTTCGTCGTGTTGTTAGCGACGTAGGCGGCCACCGTGCAACGGTCAGTGAGTTCTTGCGACAGACACTCACGGATAGGACACGAAGCACGATGGCCTTGGACAATGCTGCACTACTCGAGGTGCTCGAAGCCATGCAGGCCGGTGGCGTTGAGGACCGGGTCCGCACCGCGGCCCAGACGATCTACCAGGCGTTGATCGACGCTGAGCTCACCGCGGTGATCGGTGCCGGGCCCTGGGAACGCACCGATCAGCGCACCGCGCAACGCAACGGGTCGCGGGAGCGGACCCTGACCACGACCGCGGGCGACCTCGAGCTGCGGATCCCCAAACTGCGCTCCGGGTCGTTCTTCCCCAGCCTGCTCGAGCGCCGCCGTCGGGTCGACCAAGCACTGTTCGCGGTGGTCATGGAGGCCTACCTGCACGGTGTCTCGACCCGAAAAGTCGACGACCTGGTCAAGGCACTCGGCGCCGACACCGGGATCAGCAAGTCCGAGGTGTCACGGATCTGCGCGGACCTCGACGAGGAGGTCGGCGCATTCCGGGACCGGTCCCTGGCCGGGATCGACTACCCCTACGTCTTCCTCGACGCCACCTACTGCAAGGCCAGGGTCAACCGTCGCGTGGTGTCCCAGGCGGTCGTCATCGCCACCGGTGTCACCGCCGACGGCCGGCGTGAGGTCCTCGGCTTCGACGTCGGCGACAGCGAGGACGGGGCGTTTTTGGACCGCGTTCCTGCGCGGCCTGAAGGCCCGCGGACTCGGCGGCGTGCAGCTGGTCATCAGCGATGCCCACACCGGTCTGAAGACCGCGATCGCCTCGGTCCTGCTCGGCGCCGCCTGGCAACGCTGCCGGGTCCACTTCATGCGCAACGTCCTGGCCGTCGTCCCGAAGGGCAACGCCGAGATGGTCGCCGCAGCGATCCGCACGATCTTCGCCCAACCCGACGCCGAGCACGTGCACGAGCAGTTCGAGGTCATCGCCGCGATGCTCGGCAAGCAGTTGCCCAAGGTCGAGGACATGCTGCGCGAGGCCCACGACGACCTGCTCGCGTTCACCGGGTTCCCCGTGTCGCACTGGAAGAAGATCTGGTCGACCAACCCGCTCGAGCGGCTCAACAAAGAGGTCAAACGCCGCACCGACGTCGTCGGGGTCTTCCCCAACCCCGCCGCCCTGCTGCGGCTGGCCGGCGCGGTCCTGGTCGAGGCCCACGACGAGTGGCAAGTCACCGCCGAACGCCGCTACCTCTCCGAGCACTCCATGGCCCAGCTCGCCAAGAAGACCAACGAGGAGACCCAGGAGGTGGCCAAGCCCGAACTCATGACGGCATGATCAGACCCACTGACCCGCACAGTGTCAAGAAAACTCCACCACTCTGCGGGACGTCACCTCGCTGCGTGGAGCATCAACCTTCGATCGAGAGACCCCTCGAAGGGGACCTGCAAGACTGCGAGTTGTGACCCCCAATCGTTTCCTGTCGGACGTGCAACGATTCCAGTCCAATCTAGTAGCGAACCCAGCATCGGGAGGAAACGAAAGCGTCAGGGCGGAGGCGATCCGCTTGGCGAACATTGGCTTTTCCATGGCCGCCAGGCTTGAGTCCCAGTTGAGCGATCTACTACAGCAAGTTCATCCGGCCACGATTCTGGGTTCCGCAAGCAGGGGTGCGGCGACTGGGCTTGACCTACTCGATATCGGAAACGACCGCTTCCTGTGGACGCTCCTTGCTGGCGCCTGCGGCCAGGATGAAAGCCCCGAGTTGATTGCACAGTACTCAGCGAAGGCGTTTGATTGGTTGCAGGTTTGGATGGCGGCCAACCGGTGCAGCATTCCTGAGCCGGGGATCCCAGTTGTGGTCCATTCGCTGCCGACAGCGGAGGCTCTGCGAAGAATACTTCCTACCGACACGCGCTTCCCTTGGATTACGAAAATCGTCATCGACGCCGCTGCTGCAGCAGTGAAGGAGAAATCAGGCATTGACGTCATCGGGCCAAAGGCTGCTGGGCAACTGATCCGAGAGGTGCGTCGAACGGCTCCGAAGGCGGGGGTCACGGTGGATCCGCGTGGCTACGTTTTCGAAGGTGAGGCGCAAGCTCTTCTCGAGAATATTGCCTGCGACACTAGCGCATTCGCAGCGAGAGGTTTCCGGCGTCTAATGACTGATCGAGAGGCTGAGATATGGCCGGCAGTCAGGACGGAATCTGGCACCTTCCCGATTGCGATTCGGACAATCGCAGGTTCAATTGAAGTGGCCTTGTTTGAGTTCTTTGCGCGTCGTGGGCACGACAAGGGAAAATTGTTCGAGAGAACGGTACAATTGGTTCTTCAAGAAATTTCCCTGAAAGGGGCGACGGTTTACAACCACGATTCTTATATGCGGCCGTCATCAGGTCAGAACCCTATGGAAACAGACTTGGTCGTCGACCTTGGTTCAAATGTTGGAACCATTATTGGAGAAGTCAAGTGCTACCAGCCTTCGCGGAACTCGGATGCTTCGGCACTCGGCAAACCAATCGCGGACGCAGCCAACCAGGCAAGTCTTCGCGCGTCCTACTTTGCGGGTCACGTTTCTATTGTTGAGCACGGCGGCTCACTTCTCTCGGCGAGTGGCCGACCCCCCGCCACTCCTGTCGTCATCACGAGCCAAAGCGGCGGCCAATCAGTTTGGTCAGCTGCGGCGCTCAGCGCTATCGGTGCGCCCGATGCAGTAATTCTCCCAATACACCACCTAGCACTGGTAGTATCTCTTGCGCGCGACACGGCGGATCTTTCGAAGTATCTGGCCTTTCGCAAGTCCGCACTGAACCACGGGATACAGGCTCTCGACGAGCATGAACTTCTTCTAATGTACCTCAATAGCGGAGTTGAACGCCTGGAACAATTGACTAAAATGGGTCTCAGTCATTCGCGTGGCTCTGTTGCGCTGACGTCACACGTCATTCCGTTCCGACCGGCCTTCTTGAAGGAGCGACCGCGCCAAGCAGAGGCTTGGCGTAGGTGGTTCTACGCCAAGTCGGTTCCAGCCGAGGTGCCAGTCCCTGGAATTCACTTGCGGCTATGACTCCCGCATAGGACGCTCTCAACTAGGTATCGGGGCAATTCGCAACGAAGACTGGTTCGATAGAGGCTGAAGCACTGTACCGTTGACGTTGGGTCTTCTGCCGCCCATAGGCGTGAGACCTCCCGGCGCTGGTGGTCGCTACGTGGGGCAACCAGACCGGCCCAACTGGCTAGACGGATCTCGGCTGCGCTTTGAATCAGCGATACGCGTTGTTGGATCGTTTGCTGTACGCGACGTAACAATCAGCGAGCCCTTCGGTCTGACCTCAGTCCAACCATCTCGCTGCATGCTCGGCGCGGATGGCACCGAGCGCGGGACTGATGGAACGTCGCACGTCCCGGTGCGTCGCAATTGTCGACGACGCTCGAAAACGAGGCCATAGCGACGGTCGAAAACGAGGCCACCCAACAGATTGGATGGGTGATCTCTGTGGAGGATTGGGCTCTGATCCGGCGGCTGGTGGCGGACGGTTCCGCAGCGTCAGGTCGCGCGGGACTTGGGCATCGGGCGGGCGACGGTGGCGCGGGCGGTGGCCTCGGACGGGCCGCCGAAGTACGGGCGGGCGGCGGTGCCGACGTCGTTCACGCCGTTTGAACCGGTGGTGCGGCAACTGCTCGCGACGACGCCGGACATGCCGGCGACGGTGATCGCCGAGCGGGTCGGGTGGACCGGGTCGATCACGTGGTTTCGCGACAACGTCCGGCGGCTACGGCCTGAGCATCGACCGGTCGACCCCGCGGACCGGCTGACCTGGCTGGCCGGGGACGCGGCGCAGTGCGACTTGTGGTTCCCGCCGAAGAAGATCCCGCTCGAGGACGGTTCCACGACGTTGCTGCCGGTCATGGTGATCACCGCGGCGCACTCGCGGTTCATGGTCGCGAAGATGATCCCGACCCGGCACACCCAGGATCTGCTGCTGGGGATGTGGCTGCTGCTGCAGCAGCTGGGCCAGGTTCCACGCCGGTTGATCTGGGACAACGAGTCCGGCATCGGCCGCGGCAAGCGGCACGCCGAAGGCGTGGGCGCGTTCACCGGCACCCTGGCCACCACGCTGCAACGACTGAAGCCCTACGACCCCGAATCGAAGGGTCTGGTCGAACGCAGGAACGGGTTCTTCGAGACCTCCTTCATGCCCGGTCGCGACTTCGCGTCGCCGGGCGACTTCGATGCCCAGTTCGGCGACTGGCTGGGCAAGGCGAACGCGAGGGTGGTGCGCACGACCAAGGCCAGACCGGTCGACCTGCTCGACGCCGACCGGGCCGCGATGCTCCCGCTGCCACCTGTCCCGCCCGCGGTGGGATGGGTCAACCGGGTCCGGTTGGGACGCGACTACTACGTCCGCATCGACAGCAACGACTACTCGGTCGACCCGGCGGTGATCGGCCGGTTCGTGGACGTCACCGCGGACCTGTCCAGGGTGCAGGTCCGTCACGCCGGACGCCTCGTCGCCGATCACGACCGGGTCTGGGCACGCGGCATGACCCTCACCGACCCCGCCCCCGTCGCAGCGGCCCAGGCGCTGCGCGAGGAGTTCCAGCGTCCCCGCCCCGCGGCCGACCCAGATGAGGGGCTGGTGCGGGACCTGACCGAATACGACCGTGCCTTCGGCCTCATCGACGGCGGCCTCACCGACGACGCTGCTGACGGCACGGCCGACAGCGCTGACGGTGAGGAGGTCGCCTGATGGCCGCGAAGAAGAACGAAGCGGGCGAGGCACTCAAGCAGGTCACCTACCTGGCATCGGCGTTGAAGGCACCCCGGATCACCGAAGCAGCCGCCCGGCTGGCCGACCATGCCCGCGACGCGGGCTGGACCCACGAGGAGTACCTCGCCGCGGTCCTGGACCGTGAGGTCGCCGCCCGCAACGCATCCGGTGCCCAGCTGCGGATCCGCGCAGCCGGATTCGCTGCCAGGAAGACGCTCGAGGAGTTCGACTGGGACGCCCAACCCGCGGTGCGTCAGCAGATCGCCGCACTGGCATCGGGTGGGTTCCTCACCGAAGCCCGCAACGTCGTGCTGCTCGGCCCACCCGGCACCGGCAAGACCCACCTGGCAACGGCCTGGGCATCGCCGCCGCCCACCACGGGCATCGGGTGCTGTTCGCGACCGCGACCGAACGGGTCACCCGACTCACCGACGCCCACCGCGCCGGCCGGCTACCCCAAGAGCTCACCCGGCTGCGCCGCTACGGGCTGATCATCGTCGACGAGGTCGGCTACCTACCCTTCGAGCAAGACGCCGCGAACCTGTTCTTCCAGCTCGTGTCCAGCCGCTACGAACACGCCTCACTGATCCTCACATCCAACCTGCCGTTCAGCGGCTGGGGCGGCGTCTTCGGCGACCAGGCCGTCGCCGCCGCGATGATCGACCGCGTCGTCCACCACGCCGACGTCCTCACCCTGAAGGGCGCCAGCTACCGGCTACGCAACCGCGGACTCGACACCCTGCCCGGCATCAGAACCCAAGACCCGGCAAACTAGACAGCACGAACCGGTGGCCTCGTTTTCGAGCGTCGGATCGGCCTCATTTTCGAGCGTTGTCGACAGCAATCTGTGCATCGGACTCGACGCGACATTGCGCCGCCTGTCGGGGACGCCCGCAACATTCGGCGCTGCGGATGAGCGCGTGTTAGCGGGACCTGGCGCCTAGACCTCGGTCCAAGCGTCGCTGCCCTCGATGCGCAACTTCCCACCGATGACACCGAGGGAAGCCAAGGTTCGGCGGACGCCGACGATCAGTTCGTCGGGATCGAGGTCTGCGATCAGTTCTAGGTCGAGATTCGAGCCGTACACCCCAGAACCTGCCCCCGACATCTCTAACTGGTCGGCGAACGCATCAGCAATCGCGTCCGCAACCTCGTCGCGATCGGTCGACATCCCGAGCGGAAGCAGCAACTCAGCGAACATCGTCCGAGCGTATTCGTGGCATCGGGCGCATCATCCGAATCTGCCGTGGCGAGTGCGGCATTCCGCCGCCTATCGGGGACGCGACAACATCCGGATCTGCCGATGGGCGGACGTGGACCCATGTGATGATCGGCCATGCGCAGGTTGCTCGCCACCCCCGTCCTTCTCGCCTTGACGGCTTGCAGCGGGGCTCAGGTGCCGGACCCGAGCGACCTAGCGGCCCGCCTCGACTGCAGCGAGGTCGAGCCAGACGGGTCGGACGAGCTGACCTGCTCAACGGACGAGGGCTTCCTTGGCATCTTTGTCTTTGGCGACAACGATTCCCGAGACGACTTCGTGGACATCTCGCTCGGGTACGGCAACGCCGTCCTGGTGGGTGACCAATTCATTGTCGAAGCCTCCAGCCCAGACAGGCTCGAGCAGGCACAGGACGCGTTGGGTGGCGAGATCATGGACTCGCGGGGTTAGGAGCAGGCGCGCCGGCTCCTTCGACAACCGCTAGGGGCTCCCTCGTGGTCGATTGCCCTCGCTTCGACGAACATCCGCACATGCCGCGTCGAGGGTGGCCACGCTCGCCCGGAACTGCCGCCATCAGCTCCCACGGGACGCTGCGCGCCTGAACTCAGCTTCCTGCTCTACCTCATGGATGGCAAGCTGCATGGTCCACCAGTCCCGCAGGTCGTCCACCCATTCGACGGGTACGTCGCTGTGCTCGTGCACGATCGTCGTCCACGAGTCGCCGTGGGCGTCGCGGGTGGTCTCCAACGTCGTGGTCACCCGGGTATGGGTCGGCAAGAGCATGTCGGTGTCCCAAGCCGGGCGTCCCGGCACCTTGACGCCCCAGTTCCAGAGCCGGACCGCCCGACGGGGCCGGTCGACCTCGGTAAACCAGGAGATGATCGTCCCGGTTCGTCCGGTGAGCTGGTCGGCTGTGTCGCTGGAGTAGGCGTGCCGCAGGGCTCCCAGCTCGTAATGCTCGCCACCCCCGCCGAAGATCCAGCTGTTCTCCATCACCCGCCAGCCGCTCCAGCTCGTCACGTGGCTGACGACCAGGAACATCTTCCTGCGGGTGCCGCGCACCCTCCGGGTAAGCGTCACCGAGCCGCGGTCGCCTGAGAGGGTGCGCGCGCCTGGAGCGCCGTCGACGTCACGCCCGATGCGCTGCGATGCGGCGAGCCCGGCGGCTGCCTCCGGGATGTTGAGCAGCTGGGGCTCGTCCGTGTAGTCGAGCGCGTACACACTCCTCATCCGGTGCACCACACGATCTGCCGGCTCGGCCGGCCACGTCTCGACGAGGTACCACTCGACCGGGTCCTCACCCAGCTCTTGCTCGCCGTCTTCGTCGCCTCGGTCGCGGTCGTGGAGTCGTCCACGAGCGCTCACGCGGAGCCGGTATGACCCAGCCGAGGACACGACGGGGATGCCGAGGCCCCCGCCGTCGAGCTCCGTGACGACGACCGGGCCGAGCGCCTCGATACTCAGCTCGACGATGTCCTCATAGTCGTCTCGCAGCGGCGCTTCTGACTCCAGCAGAGCCGTCGTCACCTCGAACGGACCCCACTGCGAACCCGTGTTGATCCACAAGTCCCCCATGGCCTCCTCGACTCCAACGAGAAGGAGCGAGTTGTCCTCCCAGGACTCAGCTCTCACGTCGCCTGCGAGCACGATCACACCGTGGTCGGAGTCGAGCACGTCGGTGTATACGTTCGCAGCCATGTGGTCCCTTCCAAGGGTCGCACGCATTCAACCGTCTCCGACCGACGCACGTGAGCGTTCTGCTCATACGCGTCGGATGTGCCGCAATCAGGTTGCGGATCTGACCACCTTGCACGTGGACCGGATCTGTCGATGGGCGGATGTGTCGCGATTAGGGCTGGACTTCGGGTTGGTGAGGCTTCGACCGCCAGAACGACTCCGCCTCGGTGTCGATCAACGCGGCGACGGCTGTTGCCACGTCCTCGTAATGCGAAGCGGGCTGGACGGTCGTGGCTCCTTCCTCGTACGAGCGCGGGCCGTAAACAAACCAGTGGTCGCCCCTGGCGGGGAAGTGGGCGCTGCCGAGGCGGGATCTAGGAGCGTTGATGTCGATGGCTCGGACTCGGGACGGTTCCAAGGTCTTGCCCCATGAAGTCTGATGGCCAGACGGTGAGCACGCGGCAATCTCCACCACGAAACTGCCGCTGCTCGAATGGTGCTGCACGCTTAGCAGGCTGATGGTGTCGCTGGCCCGACGCCGGAAGTGAGGGAGGCTGCCCGTGAAGCCGCGTTCACGCAAGACTGGGACGAGCACGCGCCGAAGCGCGTCGTCCATGGCGGCCCGTGGAGACGATGGTGTGTCCCGCTCACGATCGCCACCGCCGGGCCTGCGCCAGAACGTCTTCACGGCCTGAGCCTAGTTGCACGATCATCCGGATCTGCCGCGATGAGTGCGTCCGCGAGGTGCGGCATTCCGCCGCTTATTTGTGCGGCCCTACCGCTCCAGTTCCGCGGACTTCTGTTTGCTGGCGTAGTACGCCGACGGACACGAGGAAGAAGCCTATGCGGACGCTTGCTGCCTCCGCGTGGGTCGCACTCCGGGTTCGCGAAGACCAGCGTCAGATCAGCGGCCTGCGCTTCGACGTGCCACTTGTCGCTCATCGCTCGTCGGATACATGAGGGCTGCGGCCCGTAGACCGCGCCAGGGCGTCGCACAGGCTTAGCAACCGACGCTCCACACTGGCGTCAAGCTCGCACGCGCAGCCCGCGCGCGCGTCCCCGAGAATGAGGTTGCAGAGGTACTTAGGAGACCTCGCACATTCCATTCACTGCATCGTCGGCCTCGGTGAACGCAGGCAGCGACAGGCTGACATCGCCCTCGGAGATGTCGTCCGCGAGCAGGTCCAGGCTGGCCGCGGTCTGCTCCATTGCCTCACCGAGGTCGGTGCTGGCCACTGCGGCTCCCGAGCGGACATCCTCCGCTGCGGTTTCGGCGAAGGTCGTGGCCAAGAACGGCACCACTTTCTTGCCAGCCTCGATGTCGCCCATGACCTTTCGGATCTCCGTCATCGAAGAGTCGAACTCGGCACACGCGGCCCGGTCAGCCGCGCTCATCGTCGGCGTAGCGGTCGTGGCGGGCGTCGCCGTGGGCTGGGCGCTATCAGCCTCGCCGCCGCACGCCGACAACCCAAGCGCCAGACTTGCGGTCAGAACGATCGCCAGTTGTCTCATCGGTGCTTCCCCGTCGTAGTTGGTAAAACGCGATGGTTAGGATCGCTGGTGGCTCCCGCTCCTGTCCGGCGAATCAAGTAACTGACCGAGATCGCTCGCCACCTATGAGGGAGGAGGCTCCGGGCCTCCCCGGCACGCGCTCTGTGGGCCACGTGGTCCGTAGTGCTCGATCACCTCGCGGAATCATTGGACGTCTCGCAGGTGCGTGTTATCGCCGTACCGTCCGGGGCGCGACATTGCGCCGCCTGCCGGACGCGTGTCGAAGCATCCGCTCATGTCGAGTTTGAACATCCTCATGCGTGGATTCTCACGCAGCGCCGGCGTGGCTCCGGCGGCCGTCTAGCACCGCTACATCTTTATCCCGGTGAGGTCTACAGGCCATCCGCCTGGACTCTGCTCGCGGGCCTGCTCGTCTAGCCGCGGGAGAGAAGCCCAGCGTCCGGTCTTTGTAGTCGAACTTCACCAGGGGCCCCGTCAGGGCGACGACGGCAGCAAGGGTGTGCAGACCCACTGTGTCGAACGGCCTCAGGTCGCGCGCCCGGTCGTCTACGGCGACATCACGGGGACCGAACCACCCCCACAGGTCGGCTGCCGTGAGCGCGCCAAGCCGGGCGACGATGAGATCGAGGTCGACGAACCCTGCGCCGACCTCTGAGGAAGTCGCGCCCGGTACAGGCCGGGCGGCGGTCAGCAGCACGTCACGAACCACGGCTGGCGTCGTCCGCACCGAGAGCTCAGCTGCCCCGGTGTCAACCATGGCGGACACCACGTCAGGGCGCACTCCGAGGAGCGGCAGCGCCATGAAGGCGGTCGCGCTGGCGGGCTGCCACCAGATTTCGTCGCCGAAGTCGTCGATGATCCCGCGTCCGATCGCCGGGACCCCGACCCGCTCGTTACCTCGTGCGACCGCGAGTTCGCTGCCGAGCTGGCAGAGGGCGGCTACCACCACGCGGGCCAGGTGGGTTACGCGAGGGGCGGCGAACGACGTCCTTCGCATCTTCGGGTTGAGGTCGGATTGTCCATGCGCGACCAGGTCGGGGCCGGGGTCACCGCGGCTGGAGTACGGGGCGAGGCGTGTTCCCTCGGCATCGTCGGTCGCGCCGACGCTCATGACCCAGTCTGGTCTTGCCCAGGCCGACATGGTGTCGCCGGGGCGTTGCCCGCAGTTACCTGCGGCGACCACAACGAGGACCTGGCTGCTGGCTGCGCCAGTCGCCAGGTTGGGGAGGTCATTCAGCGCGGTCGGAAACTCGACTGTCGTCGTGCCCAGGCTCATGTTTACGACCGGGATGAGTGCGGGTGGTGTCGGAAGGTCCAGGGACGAGTCAAGGTCCACCTGCTGACGGTCGCCGTGGCCGGCCACCAGCACCGGGTAGCCGATGCCCGCTGGGTGGCGGTAGTACGCGTCGGGGTTGGTGGCCTGGTTCGCCGCGAACGCGCAAAGTGCATTCAGCCCCACGGCGAGCCCTCTGGTGGCCCCGACGGTCTTCCACGCCGCCGTGACACCAACCACGCCAGATACCCGCGCGAGTGCGTCAGGTTCGGTGGCGTCGACCTCTACGAGGCCGAGCTGGCGGTACAGCCAGCGCAGCCGACCTGCTGCGGCGAGTCCTGCCACCGCGGTGTCGTCGGGTGGGCCGCCGAACGCCACGAGGTATCGGCCATCGAGCATCTCGAACAGGACCGGATCAGGTGCGCCACACCGCCCCTTAGCGCCTTCGCGGTCGAGGCGCGCGAACAGGTCCGGATACTCCGGGTCGCCTCCCGAGATATCCCAGTCGCTCAGACCAAGGCCTCGATGTCGTTGAAGGCGTCCCACACCTGGAAGGCCACGAACGCGAGGACAGCGGCTACGAGCGCGGCGAAACCGAGCTTCGCAGCTGCTGGCACTGAGGCGAGAGCGGCGGAGACTACGACCTCGAACTTGTCGATGATCTTGCGCCCCTTGGTCACCCACGCGATCCGGCCGACGTGCACGGTCGTGATGCCGGCGAGCCTTTCTTCGGCCTCAGCGAGGTCACGGCCGTTCTTGGCGGCGTCTCTCCATGCGGCCTCAGTCTCGTCACGGCCGAGAGCCATGCCGTACATGTCGGTAGCAATCTCCCCGACCTGGACTTCGAGCTTCTCCTGAATCTTCTCGATGAGGTCTTCAACCTTCCCCCTGAGAGACTGTGGCAGCAACTTCTCGATCTTCGCGACTGCCCACTTGGAGATGCGCACGGCGGCACGCTTGAGGACCTGGCGCCACCTGCTGAGCTGGTCCAGAACTTCGTCGAACGCGGCCGCCGCGGCTCCCTTCAAGACCCCCTCGAGCCCGTTCACAAGGGCGCCACCCGCCAGCTTCCCGACGCTTCCGGAGAGGACCTTCCAGGACTCGGTTGCGCCTGCCGACTCCAGCTTCTCAAGGCTCTCTGGGACCGCCTTCGGCACGTTCACGGCGGCGACAGCCTCCGCCACGGTCGCACGGGCGTCCGCGAAAGTCGCGGTCTGTACCGAATCGACGCTCAACTCCCCGAACACGTCCGTCGGCGCTTGGTCGGAGATGGCCAGTGCGTCGCCGACGGCGAGCGATGCGACAAGGAAGGACAGCGCCTGGAATCTCGCGTCAGCAGAGGTCTCGGCCGGGCCCTCCAGCTCCTCCAACGCGCGGTCCCCTTCTGCCAGCATCGCGTCGACTTGTTCGCTGATGCGGCGGGATGCCTCTTCGCCTTCCTCGTCGGTCCCGAGTTCGCCGAACACGCCGTTGTCGAGCGGGCCGATGCGTTCAGCTTCGAGAAGGAGTGCGTCGGCCGCGGCCTGCCAGTTCTGCCCTGCGTCCTTCAGGGTCGCGCTGTCGTGCATCATCGGTACTCCCGGTGGTCATCGTGGCGGGACGGAACCGGGTGCCAGGGCAACTCCTGGTCCCGAGGAAGGTTGGGGCCGTCGGCGGCGGGGCCTCGCGGCCCGTGCCTGCCGTGGCGCGGCGCCGGCCGGACCTCACAAGGATCTCGGACCGCCGCGGTACTCCTCGCAGGAGCAAGCCTCATGTACGCCAGCATCCCGCCCTCACGCTTGGGCTGCCTCACCCATATTCGGCAAACCGTTGACCGGTTCCGGTTATTGGTATGACACGTCATATCGCCGCCATTGCCCGTGGGGCTCGCGACAGCGGCCGAGCCGGGCAGATGGGTCGCTCTCCTTGCAGTCCTGCGGACCGGCGAACTCGACATGGGGAATGTGCGTCTCCACGCTCAAAGCGCACTGGTAGACCTCGCCAGTCAACATTCCATTGGGAGCGTGCAGCAGGACCCCGGAACGGCGACCCTGAAAGGGGCCTTCACCAAGCCTCTACGCTCCGGGCATGTCCGTGGGCTTCACCAGGGAGTGTTGTGGACATCGACAGACTGGAACGGCTCCCCCGTCATTGTCTACACACCGTGAGCAGTCCTCCCGGCGCCAAGACCTGAACCACCACCGGGCTGGCGACCACGGCGCCCAATGGCGCACGACTGCCGCCAGCAGGAAGAAGAGACGGTGATGCTACTCAATGCGGTAGACGCGCCTTGTCGGACTCGACAGACAAACCTTCCGAACCGGGGCCGCATGACCTTCCTTGTGCCGGTACGTTGCCCGGCATGCGTAACGCGCCGATCGTCGAGTCAATCTCCGGCGAGTTGTCGTTCCTTATGGGATCCGGGTCACCCGGTGCTGCGCTGTGGGTCGCCGGACACACGGAACCGTTCCCCGATGCGGAAGCGCTAATGAGCGCCCTCCGTGTCCACCGCGGTGATGACGCTTGGATGGAGCAATACAGCCACGGTCGCGTGGCCAACAGCCTCGGAGCCGTGTACATCTGCACTGGCCAACTGCCCAACGCCTTTCGCGCACTGGACGAGGCGGAGTTGAAGTTCGCAGAAATGCTCGACGAAGGCAGTCCGCATCCTGAGGACTTGACGCTGCTGGGGCTCGCGGTGACGGAATACAACAGCAGCGTGCTCATGGGACTCGCGGACAATTACGAGGCGGCCGCCGAAGACCGCCTTGTCGCGTTTGAGACTCTCTCTGAGATATCCGAAGGTGGGAGGGATCGCGACTACGAGTTCCTGCGCGACGCGCTGCTTCGACTGCCTGAGTAGAGGTCGTAAGCACTTTGGACCGCACGCTGAACGGTACCTCCGACGAAGTCCAGCGGTTGCCCGTCGATCCACTCGGGACCTGTTCGACGGTTACCCCCCCGAGAAGACGATCGACCTCGTCGAGGCGACCGACGCAATGGCCGACATCATCGTCGTGACGAAGGGTTTCGGCCCACACCCTCGGCGTGCCCCTCGACGCCGCGTTCAACATCGTGCACCAGACGAACCTCGCCAAGGTCGGCGGACCGGTCCGCGAGGACGGCAAGCGCGGCAAGCCCGAAGGCTGGGTCGGTCCGACCGAGGACCTCCGCGCGCTGCTCGTCGAGCACGGCTGGCGCGACTGACCTATCGGACGGGGACAATTACCCCGAACCGGTGGCGGCGGACGTGGCTGCGTCGCATACTCAGGTGGCCTGTCGACACCTGACCATCGGGGGACCCATGCGCCTACTCGCCCTGCTCGCCGTCACCGCCACCACCATCGCCGGGCTCCAGTCGCCATCCGCGGCTGCCCTCGTCGACCGGGACTGCGCCGACTTCGCGTCCCAGCAGGCGGCCCAGATCTTCTTCCTCAACAACAACCCGGCCGCCGACCCGCACAACCTCGACTCCGACGGCGACGGCGTCGTGTGCGAGTCGAACCCCGGCCCGTACTACTACGGGTCGAACCCGAACCCGGGCGGCAACAACGACCCCGAGCCGCAGCCCCAGTCGCAGCCGGTGAAGGCGCCGCTGAAGGTCGTCAAGGTCGTCGAGGGCAACCTGCTGCGGCTGCGCCAGGGCAACGCCAAGCCGTTCAACGTCCGCCTGGTCGGCGTCCGCATCCCGCGTTCGGACTCGTGCATGGTCCGCGGTGCGCGCCGCTTCCTGAAGGACACCGTCAAGGTCGGCCAGGTCGTCACCCTCGTGACGGACAAGAAAGCCCCGAAGCGCGACAAGCAGAAGAACCTCATCGCCGAGGTGAAGCCGAAGAAGGAGAAGACCCGGCTCGGCTTCGGGTTCGACGTCGTCTACGAGGGCTGGGGCCTGGTCGAGAAGTACCGGTTCGCGGCCAAGCGCAAGTACCGCAACGTCTCCGAGCAGGCCGACTGGCTGCGCGACGGAGCGTTCGGCGAGTGCGTCGAGAACTACGGCTCTCCCGCCCACCCCTACCGGCCCGGGACGACGTTCGAGTTCGAGGGGTGGACCTTCACCTTCGGGGCCACCGACTACGACGCCGCCCCGGAGATGGCTGCCGAGGCCGCGGCCGCGCCGGGCACGAGGACGTTCACCCCTCCGGCGCCGGGCACCACGTTCCGCCGCGTCCCGGTCACGGCCACCCGCAACGGTGACGCCGACCCGCTGACGTTCCGGCACGTCTACGGCGACGAGATCGCCCCCATCACGGACAGGACGTACGGCTCGTGCGGCACGGCGCCGAACTTTGTGGACCAGATGAACGTCGCGCCGGGCCAGAGCGTCACCGGCTACCTGTGCACCGCCCGCCCGACCTGGGACGGCATCATGGACGAGATGTGGGTTGTGGGGGTCCCCGGCTTCCCGAGCGTCCGGCGCTTCGTCGCCAGCCAGTAGTCCCCGCCCAGCGCACCCGGCTCCCCTCGTCGCGTCCCGGCGAGGGGAGCCGTCGCGCGCCACCCGCACACCTGCATCCGCATGAGTCTGTCCCTCGCCGGGCGCATGAAGCGCTACGAGCACACGTTCCGCACCTTCTTCGCCCGCCGCTCTTACACGCTGCTCCGCTTGGACGGCCGCGCGTTCCACGTCTACACCCGCGGCCTGGAGCGCCCCTTCAACGCCGGGTTCGCCGCCGAAATGGACGCCACCGCGCTGGCCTTGTGCCAGGACATCAGCACTGCCGCCTTCGCCTTCGTGCAGTCCGATGAGATCAGCGTGCTGCTCACCGACTTCGCCACGCACGACACCGAGCCGTGGATGGGCGGCAACATAGCCGAGACCCTGTCGCTGTCGGCCGCCCGGGCGACCGCCACGTTCAACCGGCTGCGCCCCGAGGCCGACGAGCCCGGCCTGTTCGACTCGCGCGGTTGGTCCATGTCGGACCCGGCTGAGGTCGCAACTACTTCCTGTGGCGCCAGCGGGACGCGACGAAGAACT
The DNA here is from genome assembly GCA_964503015.1 of uncultured Nocardioides sp. GTDB lineage: Bacteria > Actinomycetota > Actinomycetes > Propionibacteriales > Nocardioidaceae > Nocardioides. The sequence continues at coordinate 38,977 of CAZDAO010000004.1, forward strand.
CGATCTCGATGGCCGCCTCGCCCACTTCCCCCGCGAGCGGCTTCAAAACGACCAGCCCCTACCGGGTCCGTCGGACCCGTCGACGGCAGATCCGTCCATACCGGGGGTCGGGTCCGGATGCACTCAAGGAGGGCATGCTCGTGCCCGAGAGCAGCGTTGGGGTGCGAAGCGTCCCCGGTCCGCCCGGCGCCTTAGCCGTTCACCAGGTGCAGCCGCGGCCGTTGAGGCTGCTCGACGGCCGCCGCTAGGTGTACCCGGCCATGACGTTGGTTCCAGTTCCAGCCCGTTGACGTGAAGAGAACCCCCGAGTGGGGTGTGGCTTGTCGAAGGTCACAACCACCCGGAGGTCCTCGTGTCCCACGCTAACGCCCGGCTGACCGTGCATGGTCGGCTGCTGATCGTTCAACGCCGCCAGGCCGGCATGCCTAAGGCCCACATCGCTGCCGCGATGGGCGTCTCACGCGGATGCGTGAAGAAGTGGATCGACCGGTACGACCAAGAGGGTCTGGCCGGCTTGCACGACCGGTCCTCACGGCCGCGCCACACGCCGTCGAGGACCGCGGAGGAGGTTGAGCAGCAGATCCTCGAACTGCGCCGGAGCGAGCGCCGCGGCCCGGACTGGATCGGCGCCGAGCTCGGCGTCCCAGCCCGGACCGTGTCGCGGGTCCTGGCCCGCCACGGACTGCCCCGACTCGCGTCGCTGGACCCGATCACCGGCGAGGTGATCCGAGCCAGCAAAGGTCACCGCGGTCCGCTACGAACGTCAGCGGCCAGGCGAGCTGGTCCACATGGACGTCAAGAAACTCGGCCGGATCCCTGACGGTGGCGGCTGGAAAGTGCACGGCCGCGCGATGAGCCGCACCCACGAACGGCGGCACACGACGGTCGGTTTCGACTACGTGCACTCACTCGTCGACGACCACTCCCGGCTCGCGTACTCCGAGGTCCTGCCCGACGAGAAGGGCACCACCTGTGCCGCGTTCCTCGGCCGTGCCATCGACTACTTCGCCGGCCACGGCATCACCCGCATCGAGCAGCTGATGACCGACAACGCGTGGGCCTACCGCTACTCACTACGCGAGCTGTGTGCGGCGCAAGAGATCCAGCAGATCTTCATCCGACCCCACTGCCCGTGGCAGAACGGCAAGGTGGAGCGCCTCAACCGCACGCTGCTCACCGAGTGGGCCTACCGCCAGGTCTTCCTCACCAACGACGACCGCACCGCCGCCCTTGCACCTTGGCTTGAGCACTACAACACTCAACGACGCCACAGCGCACTCGCAGGACTTCCGCCCGTCAGCCGACTGCTACCAACCTGATGGCCGGGTACACCTAGTCCTCCGGGTCGTCGAGGCGGGCCAGC
>CAZDAO010000005.1:0-37812 GCA_964503015.1 uncultured Nocardioides sp.
CGGACGCGAAGAACAGGTGCTGGCTCGTGGCGATGAGGCGGCGCTCGTTCTTGCGCGCGACGCCGATCTGGTAGCGCAGCATGACCTGTCTCGGCGGCGACGCGTAGGCCAGATTCGTCTCCAGCCGCGAGGAGGTCGCGTCACACAGGTCGGTGACGAGGGGCGTCGACCCGATGGCATCGGCGACGGGGTAGGGGCGCCGGCCGGCGATGACGACGGCGTCGTACGGGCGCTCCGCCGTGAGCTCCCGGACCCGGGCGGCAAGCGCGAGGCTCGCCGCCTCGGCGCCGCCCGCCAGGAGGTGGTCGAGCGCGCGACGCGAGGCCTTGGCAAGGAACGATGGGGCCCGCGCGGTCGTGCGGAATGTCTCGATCCGGTTCACGAACGGCTCGATCCCGGCGCGGTGCTCATCGCGGTAGTCGCTGCTCACCATCGCGAGCAGGTCCACCTCGTGGCGCTCGGAGAGCCCACGGATGAGGTGGTAGTGGCGGAGCAGGCCGCTCGTGAGCGGGTATGGGAAGTTGTCGGCGACGTAGAGGATGCGCATCGTGGTCCGGGTGGTGGGCTCGGCCCGGGTTCGGGCGTTCAGGGCGTTCAGGGCGTTCAGGACAGGAGGGCCGCGAGTCGACCCTGATGTTCCACGGCGCGGCTCCAGAGGGAATAGTACCGGTGGCCGCGAAGCCCTTCAGGATCGGCTCCTGCCGCGCCGCCGAGCCGATCGGCGAGGCTCATCGTCGCGCGCGCCCAGCAGGCGATGACGAGGGCCGGCAGCAGGTCGGTGCCGATGTCGAGGGCCAGGACCTGGAGCACGGCGATGGCCAGCGGGAAGCTGCCTCCCGACAGTGCCCAGACGGCGAAGGGGGCGAGCTCGGCCACGTTGTCGGTCAGGTGGTAGGTGAGGAACCGCCGGACGTTCTGGAAGGTGGCCCGGCCCAGCTCGATGGCCCGCACGATGGTCGCGAAGTGGTCGTCGAGCAGCACCAGGTCGGACGACTCGCGGGCCACGTCGCTGCCGCTGGCCCCCATGGCGACGCCGACGTCGGCCTCCCGCAGCGCCGGGGCGTCGTTCACGCCGTCACCCGTCATCGCGACGACGTGGCCGCGGCGGCGCAGGCCCCGTGCGATGCGCAGCTTGTCCTCGGGTGAGACCCGGGCCACCACGGCGCCGTGCTCGACGTCGAGCAGCTCGGCGAGCGCATCGTCGTCGGGGAGGTCGCGCCCGTCGAGGACGACGCCGTCGGGCCCGAGCAGCCCGACCTCGGTGGCGATCCGTCGAGCCGTGCGGGGGTGGTCCCCGGTGAGCATGGCGACCCTGATGCCCGCGCGCCGGCAGGTGGCGAGCGCCTCGGCGACGTCCGGACGGGGTGGGTCCTGCAGGGCGAGCAGGCCGAGGAGCTCCAGGTCGTGCTCCATCTCCTCGCACGCCTCTCCCGGCCAGCGCCGGGTCGCCACGGCGAGCACCCTCAGCCCCGCCTCGGTCAGCTCGGCCAGCTGTGAGGCGACGGTCGCCGGGACGTGGTCACACCTGGCCAGCACCGACTCGGGAGCGCCGAGCACCGAGACCCGCCCGGCCGACAGGTGTGAGCTCAGCAGGCGGTCGGAGGAGTACACCCGGCGCTGCCCGCCGGTGTCGGCCGGGGCGAGCCCGAGCCGCAGGCACAGGCAGTGGATGGCGGCCTCCATCGGGTCACCGTCGGGCGCCCACACGCCGGCCCGCTGGACCGTCCTGCCGGAGATGCAGTCGAGTGCTGCGCGGGCGGCGGCCTCGGCCTCGTGCCGGGGCACCGCCTCCCCGCCGAAGGTGGCCACCGGGTCGTAGCCGTTGCCGTGGACCGTGGTGCCCCCGGACGGCGTCACGACCTGCACGACGCTCATCCGGTTCTGCGTGATGGTGCCGGTCTTGTCCGTGCAGATGAACGTGGTCGCTCCCAGCGTCTCGACGGCGTCGAGACGACGCACCAGGGCCCGGTCCGCAGCCATCAGGCGCGCCCCCCGCGCGAGCGAGAGGGTGACAGTGGGCAGGAGGCCCTCGGGCACGAGCGCGACGGTGACACCGACACCGAAGAGGAACGCCTCGGTGAGGTCCATGCCCAGCTGGACGGAGACGACGGACAGGGTGACGCCGGTGGTGGCGGCGATGACGGCCACGATCCTCACCACCCGGTTGAGCTGGCGGGTGAGGGGGCTGGCGGGGCGCTCCGCGTGCGCGGTGATCGCCGAGATGGCGGCCAGCGCGGTCCGGGCGCCGGTGGCCTCGACCACGGCGACTCCCTCACCGGTCAGCACGAAGCTTCCGCCCACGAGCAGCTCCCCGGGAGCGCGCGGCACGGCCCCGCTCTCACCCGTCACGAGGGACTCGTCCATGCCCAGCCCGCTCGACGCGGTCACCCTCAGGTCGGCACCGACCCGGGCTCCCGCGGCGAGGACCACCCGGTCGCCGACGACGAGGTCGGTCGCCGGGACGTCGGCCTGCACGCCGTTGCGCACCACCCGCGCGGTGGCGGGCAGCAGCGCCCGGAGCTCCTGCGTGGAACGGTCCGCGCGGTACTCCTGCCAGAACGCGAACCCGGCGTTCAGGACGACGATGACGACGATCGCCGCGGTGAGCTCGGGCATCCCGGCGAGCAGGGCCAGCCCGGCCGCGACCCACAGCAGCACCGCGAGCAAGTGGGTCAGCTCGCGCGCGAACATGTGCCAGGCGCCGGGATGGCGTGGGGTGGGCAGCACGTTGGGGCCGTCGCGGTGCTGACGGGCGATGACCTCGGCCGTCGTCAGGCCGGCCCCGTCCGCCGACGGAGGCCAGTCGGAGGCAGGCACCTGCGGAGACCCCACGGACTGCGCCCGTCAGCGGACGGTCAGGACCTCGGAGACCGGCCGCCGGGGCGTGCGGGTCAGCTCGCTGCGACCGATCGCCTGCCAGCCGATCCGGGTCAGCATGAGCGGATGCCCGAGGCCGCGGAGCACCTCGGTCCGGAACGCGGCGCGCGTGCTGTCGACCTCGATGACCTGGGACAGCGGGACCACGGAGAGCCCGAATCCCGTCGCTGCGAGCCACAGTGCGCTCAGCCCCTCCCCGGCCCGCAACCAGCTGCGCGCGTCGTCCTCCGCGGCGAAGAGGACGACCAGGCCGTCGGCCAGCTGCACGTCCTGACCGTCGAGGTCGGTGTCGCGAACGGACCCGAAGCGGGTGTGTGGTCCGCCTGCCGCGATCCCCGCGCCCTCCAGCACGGCGGACGGGATGCCGTCGCCCGCGCCGCGGTCGAGCCACCCGTCGCGTTCGAGCAGCGCCGAACGGCGCTCGGCCTGGAAGTCCGCTGCGCGCAGGACGAGCCGTTCCGCGCGGTAGCGCTCGGTGACATCGGTGACAGCCCTGGCCATGGCGCCCTGCTCCGCAGCGATGTCGGCGAGGTGCGCCAGCCGTTCGTCGGGCACCGGCCACGACGTGAAGCGCCGGCGGTCCGTGCAGCGCTCGGCCACCGCGTCCAGCAGGCGGCTCCCGTCCGGCGGCGGGGTGGAGGGAGACAGGGCGATCCGCGCCAGGAGGTCCGGCTCACCGGGATCGGGGTGCCGGATGATCTCGACCTGCCAGCCGAGTGCCGACGCCACCACCTTCGCGTGGTGCAGGGCCGCTCCGCAGCTGATGACGAGGTTGCGCCCGGCGGGGTCGGTGGCCGGGAGCTGGCGGGAGCGGTCGGTGCGCAGCTCGAGTGCGCTCGAGGTGGCGCGCCAGAGCCACGGCTGCGTGTTGTGCACGCTGGGTGCCCTGGTCGCTCCCTCCACGATGCGACGCAGGACCGGCTCGGGCGCGCCGTGGGGACGGGTCATCGGAGGTCTCCTCGTGCTCGACGTGTCCCTCGAGCGTGTGCGCGTCGCGACGGGCGCGGCCAGTGCCGTTGGTCCCGCCTTTCGGGGTCGCCCGTCCCGCCGCGGGTGCAATGGACCAGCCGGACCTTCCCGATGGTGCCGGCGAGCACTACGTTCGGGAGTGTCTCGGCTTCAGAAGCGAGGAGGCCTCATGGACGACGGCCCGAGCACGGACGAGGAGCTGACCTCTGCGAACCTGAGCCGGGTCGAGTTCGACCGGCTGCTCCGCGAGGTCCTGTCGCGGGTCCACGGCCTCCTGGACGAGCAGACGCGGCTGCGGCACCTGCTCGACGCCGTGGTCGGGGTGGCGGCCGAGCTCTCCCTCGACGGCGTGCTCGAGCGCATCCTGACCGCGGCCCGCACCCTGGCCGGGGCGCAGTACGCGGCGCTCGCGGTGCTGACCCCGGGCCCGGAGCGCGAGATCCGGACGTTCCTCCACCAGGGGATGGACGAGCACACGGTGTCCCTCGTCGGCGACCTGCCGACCGGGCTCGGCCTCCTGGGCCTGCTGATCGACGACCCGCAACCGCTGCGGCTCCACGACATCGCCGCCCATCCCGCGTCCTCGGGCTTCCCCGAGCACCACCCGCCGATGTCGTCGTTCCTCGGGGTGCCGATCCGCATCCGGGACCGCGTCTTCGGCAACCTCTACCTCACCGAGAAGGTCGGGGCCCCGGGCTTCGACGAGCACGACGAGTCCGTCGTGGTGGCGCTCGCGGCGGCGGCGGGCGTGGCGGTCGAGAACGCGCAGCTCTACGAGGAGGCCGCGCACCGCCAGGCCTGGCTGACCGCGACGGCGGAGATCACCTCGATGCTGGCCACCGACCCTGGCACCGCCTCGGCCCTCCAGGCCGTGGCGGACCGGGCGCGGTCGGTGTCCGGCGCGGACGTGGCCTGGGTGGTGGTGGGTTCGGACCCTCGCGACCTGGTGCTCGAGGTGGCGTCGGGTGCCCCGGTCGACCGCGACGTGATGCGCGGGGTCGCCATGGAGCGCTCCCTGGCCAGTGTCGTGGTGCGGACCGGTCGCGCCCTCTCGGTCGAGGACGTGGCATCCGACCCGCGAGCCGTGGACCCCTCGACCCGGCTCGGGTGGCCCAGGCTCGGGCCGGTGATGGTGCTGCCCATGCGGTCCGGGCAGGGCGTCGAGGGTGCGCTCGCCCTGGCGTGGACCCCGGAACACGTTGCCGGCTTCCACCGCGTCGACCTGCTCCTCCCGGCCAGCTTCGCGGAGCAGGCCACGCTGGCGCTCCAGGTCGCCAGGAGCAGGGATGACCGGCAGCGGCTCACCCTCTACGAGGACCGCGACCGGATCGCCCGGGACCTGCACGACACCGTCATCCAGCAACTCTTCGCGGTCGGGCTCGGGCTGCAGAGCGCGTCGCACCTCACCGGCGAGCCGGCGGTGGTCGAGCGGCTCGGACGCGCGATCCACGACCTGGACGACACCATCAAGGAAATCCGCCGCACGATCTTCGCCCTGGGGGCCTTCGACGAGACGGCGGACGTGCAGACCGAGGTCGAGCACGTCGTCGACCGGGTCGGTGCCGCGATGAAGCTCCGGCCGAAGCTCCGGATCGAGGGTCCGCTGCGCAGCTCGGTGGACGCCGACCTCGCGCCCGACCTGCTCGCGGTGCTGAGCGAGGCGCTGACCAACGTGAGCCGCCACGCGCACGCCAGCTCGGTCGACGTCCTCGTCGTCGCGGACGCCGACCGGGTCGTGCTGTGCGTCGCCGACGACGGCGTGGGCATGGATCCCGACGTCGTCCCGAGCGGGCTGGCCAACATGCGGGCACGGGCCAGGCGCCACGGCGGCGACCTCACGGTCGAGTCCGGGGCAGGCAACGGCACGACGCTCACCTGGACCGTGCCGCTGGCCCGGTCGGACGCCGGGCACTGCCCCGGGTGAGGGGTCGGAACCGGGTCGCCCGACCGCCCGCGTGACCACGGGTCCCGGGACCAAGGTCCCGGTCCCCACGGACGAACGACCGGGGGTCAGGCGGGGTCCGCCGCGCCTACGATGACGCGATGAGCGATGCCGGAAGCGGGCCCGTCCGCGTCTACCTGCTCGACGACCACGAGATCGTGCGCCGAGGCATCAAGGAGCTGCTGGAGCGAGACGGTGACATCGTCGTGGTGGGTGAGTCGGACTCGGCCAGGGAGGCAGCCCGTCGGATCCCCGCCCTGCGACCGGACGTCGCGATCCTCGACGGTCGGCTGCCCGACGGCTCCGGCGTCGAGGTCTGCCGCGACGTCCGGAGCATCGATCCGTCGATCAAGGCCCTGATCCTGACGTCGTTCGACGACGACGCCGCGCTCTTCGCGGCCATCATGGCGGGCGCGTCGGGGTACCTGCTCAAGCAGGTCCGCGGCCAGGACTTCGTCGACAGCGTGCGCCGGGTCGCCGGCGGCCAGTCGATGCTGGACCCCGCCATGACCTCGCGGGTGCTGGATCGGATCCGCAACGGTCCGGAGGAGGATGCGGAGCTGAAGGACCTCACGCCCCAGGAGAGACGCATCCTGCAGCTGGTGGGCGAGGGGCTGTCCAACCGGGAGGTGGCCAGGCGCATGTACCTCTCGGAGAAGACCGTGAAGAACTACGTCTCCTCGGTGCTCGGCAAGCTGGGCGTGTCCAGCCGCACCCAGGCCGCCGTGCTCGCGGCCCGGCACGCCGGCGCCTGGCGCCCCGGCGAACGGCCTCAGCCCGCCGACGCGTAGGCCTCACCCAGCCACTGCCTCACCTCGTCGTCCACCTCGCACGGCGCCCGCAGCTCGAGGTGGTGCATCCACGTCCTGGGCGCCGGGTGCGCCACCTCTTTCCACCGCGTGCTGCCGTCCTGGCGCGGGAGGGCGATCGACAGCACGGCCGGGACGTCGCTGTGCAGGTACTCCGGCCCGACCGGGAACCATGGTCCCGGCCCGGAGGGCGGCTCACCCGGGCCCGCGGTCCCGCAAGTTCCGGGACCTTCGTCGGTTGACCGCGCCGCCGCCGTCGACTGCGATGGGGGCAGCACCGCGGGGCACGCCCGGGTGTCCCGCGACCACGGGGTGAGTCCGGCCGTACGCCGTGCCGGACCAACGCACACCGGGGGGTGTGTGGAGGGACACCCGGGCTTCCCGCCCGGGAGCGAAGGCCTTCCCAGAGGGGCCGTCCGCCTCTGGGGCGGTGCAGCGGGAGCGGAGACCGTGGAAGCACGAACCGCACCCCTCCACACGTCAGGAGAGTCCGATGAGCACGACCATCCCCGACGACGAGCAGCGCGTCGCGGACCAGGTGACCGCGCCGCCCTCCACCGGGCAGGCGGCGGCACCGAAACGCCCGGGGGTGCCCATCATGCTTGCCGTCGTGCCCGCGATGGGTGAGGAGTAGCCGTGTCCGGCCCCGGGGCGCGCGGTGTCGTCGCCGGCGCGACTCGTCCCGGGCGGCTGACCAGCCAGGACCTGCACGACGCGGCCGCCCGCCTGGTCGAGGAGTGGCACGAGCTGCCGCCCGGATCGGTGCTCCGCTGCTTCGCGCGGGCGGTGAGGGCGGTGCTGCGTGCAGGCTGCGCACCTCCCCACGTGGTGGGCGAGGCCGAGGAGATGACGCGCCAGCTGCTCGCGCAGCGACCGTCCGGACGGCCCGCACGCCGGAGCGGACCGTTGGTGCCACGGCCTCGGGTGCCGTCCCCCCGTCGTGCCTCCTGAGCGGGTGGCGACGGGTGGGCTGACGACACCGGAGGCCGAGCGGCGGCTGGCGCAGTCGGGACCCAACGAGCCACCGAGGCCGCCGCGCCGTGGAGTCGCGGCGCGAGCCGGTGACCAGCTCCGGGACCCGATGATCCTGCTGCTTCAGGCGGCCGCGCTCATCAGCGCCCTGCTGCGCGACTGGCCGAGCACCGCGATCATCGCGGCGGTCGTGGTGTTCAACACCTCGGCGGGGGTGCTGCAGCAGGGGCGTGCCGACCGGGTCATGGCGGAGCTGGCCGCCCTGGTCGCCCCCACCAGCCTCGTGCGCCGCGACGGGCTCCTCGTCACCGTCCCGGCGAGCCGGCTGGTGTCCGGCGACGAGGTCGTCGTGTCGGGCGGCGACCTCGTGCCCGCGGACGTCGCGCTCATCGAGGCCCACGACCTGGAGGTCGACGAGGCCCCCGTCACGGGCGAGTCGCTGCCCGTCGTCCGTGCGGCCGGCGAGGAGCTCCTCGCCGGCACGCGGGTCACCGGCGGCCGCGCGGTCGGCACGGTCGTCCGGACCGGTGCCGACACCGGGCTGGGTCGCATCGCGACGCTCCTCGCCAGCGCGCAGGCGCGGCCCACGCCCCTGCAGCGTCGGCTGACCCGGCTCAGCCGCGGCCTCGTGGTCCTCGTCGTGGTCCTCACGGTCGTCGTGGTGGGCCTGGGCGTCGCGCAAGGACGGTCGTGGGGAGAGATGGTGCTCGTGGGGCTGAGCCTGACGGTGGCGGCCGTGCCGGAGTCGCTGCCAGCGGTCGTCACGGTCGCGCTGGCCGTCGGGGCACACCGGATGGCGCAGCGGCACGTGGTCGTCCGTTCTCTCCCCGCGGTGGAGACGCTGGGATCGGTCACCGTCGTCGCCACCGACAAGACCGGGACGCTCACCGAGGGGCGACTGGCGGTCCACACCCTGTGGGTCGGCGGTGAACGCCTCCGGGTCGGTCGTACGGCGCAGGGTGCGGTGCTGGCGGTCGAGGCGTCCGGCGCGGAGACGGCCGGCGGCGATCCGGCACTGCGACGGCTCCTCGAGGACGTGGTCCTGTGCAACGACGCCGAGCTGGCACCCGACGACGCCGGCGGGCGTGTGGTGGCGGGCAACGCGCTCGACGGAGCGCTGCTGGAGCTCGTCGTCGCCACGGGGGTGTCGGTGCCGGACACACGCCGGGCGTGGGCGCGGACGAGCGAAGTGCCCTTCGCGCATGCGACGCGCACGATGACGACCTGGCACCGCGGCGCCGGCGGGGCGGCCCGCGGCGTCTGCAAGGGGGCGCCCGAGGCCGTCCTCGACCTGGTCACCGACCGGTCCCCGGACGTCGTCGCGGCGCTGGGGGAGGCCGAGGCGCTGGCTGCCGCGGGCCTGCGGGTGATCGCCGTCGCGGACTGCGAGGAGGACGGTGCCTGGCGGCTCGTCGGGCTCGTGGCCGTCGGCGACCCACCGCGTGCCTCGGCGGCCGGGGTCGTGCAGCGTCTGCGGCAGGCCGGCATCAGGCTGGTGCTGGTGACCGGCGACCACGCCGGCACCGCCGCCGCGATCGCGCGTGAGGTGGGCATCGCCACCGCCACCGACGTCGCGGTGGAGGGGAGCATGCTCGACGAGGTGGCGCCGTCGCACCGACGCGACCTCACCGTGGTGGCCCGCGTCGTCCCCGCGCAGAAGGTCCACGTCGTCGAGTGGCTGCAGGGCGCCGGCGAGGTGGTGGCGATGCTGGGCGACGGCGTCAACGACGCCCCCGCTCTGCGGTGCGCCGACATCGGGGTCGCCGCAGGGTCGGGGTCCGAGGTCGCCAAGGAGGCGTCCGACCTGGTGCTCACCGACGACGAGCTGGCCTCGGTGGTGGCAGCCGTCGAGGAGGGGCGCCGGATCTTCGCCAACATCCGCGCCTTCCTGCTCTACGCCGTGTCCGGCGGTCTCGCCGAGGTCGGGGTGATGGTGGCCGGTGCGATGGTCGGGCTGCCGCTCCCGCTCCTGCCCGGCCAGATCCTGTGGATCAACCTGCTGACCCATGGCCTCGTGGGGGTGGCCTTCGGCTCGGAGCCGCTCGACCCGCACGTGATGGCGCAGCCACCACGGCCGCCGTCGGAATCGGTGTTCACCCGCGTCGCGCTGCTCCGGCTGGCCGCGGTGACGTTCGTGCTCGTGGGCACGAGCCTGGTGGTCGCCGCGCTCACGGAGGGGGCCGACGACGTACGGCGGACCGCGCTCTTCCTCGCCCTCGGCGGCGGGCAGCTGGGGGTCGCGCTCGCGCTGCGTGCCCGGGGGCGGCGAGGGGGCTGGCGCGCGCGTGGCGTGGAGCTGTCGGTCCTCGTCGCGGGCCTGCTGCTCGTCGCGGCCGTGTGGGCGCCCGGGCTCCAGTCCCTCCTGCACACGCAGCCGCTCCCCGCGCCGGCTGTCGCCCTCGCGGTCCTGGCGGCACTCGTGCCGGGCTCGATGCTCAGGCTGTGGCTCACCACCGCTGACCGGGCCTCCCCGGGGCCGTCGCCCAGCGGGATCAGCCCGGGGCCCGCTCCGCCTGCCGGCCCGGAGGCGTGAGGTGCTGGACGAAGGCGTCCGCACCCGGGAAGACGAGGGCCTCTTGGCCGGTGTCCGACCACCGCACCGTGTACGGCGGTGTGCCGTCGGGGTGCCGGACCTCGAGGATCTCCGCGTCCCGCACCGGACCACGCAGGCTCTGCACGACCAGCCGGTCGCCGACCCGGGCGTGCAGTGCGCCGTCCTCGCCCCGTGACGTCGTGCGCATGGTGCTCCTCCTCGTTCCTTCCCCCGTGCTCCCTGTGGCGGGTCCGACACCGCGTCGGTCCCACCGTCGATCGTGGCGGCTCACCACTCCACCTGCCAGAGTCCTACGTCCCGGGTCGCGTCCCGGTGGATCGCACGGCTGCGCCCGGGTGGGTCGATGACCTTGGGCCCTGCCGCCGTCGCGTGCTCGCCGCCTAGCGTGCGTGGACGTCGTACATCTCGTCGCCGCAGGAGGATCGGGTGAACCACGCTGACGGCCGCCGCACCCACCGGGCGTGGTGGCGCTGGCACTCCCGCACGAGGCTCCGCGCCGCACGCCTGGTCACCAGGACCGGCACCATCGTCGCCACCACCGCCGCCACGACGGGGCAGCGACGGGGAGGCGCAGGACCCGTGCACGAGGCGAGGACGGGGCCGTAGGACCCGGTCGGATCAGGCGGGAAGTCCGCGGCGCGAGGAGCACCAACCGACGTACCGTCGGAGCATGGGGCACCAGGTGGAGTCCGGATCGGGGAAGATCACGGTCTTCCTGCTCGACGACCATGAGCTCGTGCGGCGTGGCGTGCGCGACCTCCTGGAGAGCGAGGGCGACATCGAGGTGGTGGGCGAGTGGGGCCTGGCCCGGGGGGCGGTGGACCGGATGCGTGTGCTCCGGCCGCAGGTGGCCATCCTCGACGGGCGGCTGCCAGACGGGTCCGGCATCGAGGTGTGCCGTCAGGTCCGGTCGGTGCTGCCGGGCGTCGCCACCTTGATCCTCACCTCGTACGACGACGACGACGCGCTGTTCTCGGCGATCATGGCCGGGGCTGCGGGCTACGTGCTGAAGCAGGTCAGCGGTGGGGACCTGGTGGCCTCCGTCCGGAGGGTCGCCGCGGGACAGTCCATGCTCGACCCGGCGGTGACGGCACGTGTGCTGGCACGGCTGCGCGACGGCCCGCAGCAGGACCCCCTCGTGAAGCACCTCACGCCCAAGGAGGAGCAGATCCTGCGGCTGGTCGCCGACGGCCTGACCAACCGCCAGATCGCCGACGAGCTCTCCCTCGCGGAGAAGACCGTGAAGAACTACGTCTCCATCGTGCTCGGGAAGCTCGGGGTCGAGAGCCGCACCCAGGCGGCGGTGATGGCGGCCCGGCGGACCAGCCGCCACGGCCCGTCCCGCGACGGGCGGAGCAGCTGAGTCAGGCGGCGAGCGACGGCTCGAGGTCCGCGGTCCAGCGACCTCGGCGGGCCAGCCCGTTCATCCGCGCCCGGTGCAGCAGCGCCGCCTGCGCGGCCGCCCGGTTCTCCTCCCGGCCCGCCCAGGCGTCCAGGACCGGCGCCTGGAGCGCCCGGCCGAAGGAGAAGCTCAGCTGCCACGGCTGGGGCCCGCGCCGGTTGAGGGCGTCGAGACGGGCGGTGGCCTGTCCCGGCTCCTGCCCACCGGACAGGAACACGATGCCGGGCACAGACGCCGGCACCGTGTCGCGGAGCACGGCGAGCGTGGCCCGGGCGACCTGGTCGTCGCTCACCTGCTGGTCCGAGTCGGCACCGGGAAGCACCATGTTGGGCTTGAGGAGCGTGCCGGCGAGGTCGACGCGGTGGCGGGCCAGGTGGTCGTACACCGTGCGCAGCACGACGCTGGTGACCGCCGCGCACTGCTCGATCGTGTGCCCACCGTCCATGAGCACCTCGGGCTCGACGACCGGCACCAGCCCGTGCTGCTGGGCGGCCGCGGCGAACCGCGCGAGCGCATGGGCGTTGGCCTCGATGCAGGCCGAGGTCGGCCGGCCGGCGCCGATCCGGATCACCCCGCGCCACTTCGCGAACCGAGCGCCCAGGGCGACGTACTCCGCGAGGCGCTCGGTGAGGTGGTCCAGGCCCTGGGTGACGACCTCGTCGGGGAAGTGGGGGAGCGGGGTGAGGCCCGCGTCGACCTTGATGCCCGGGATGATCCCGGCTCGGAGGAGCGCCTGGGGGAACGGTGTCCCGGACCGACGGCACTGGCGGATGGTCTCGTCGAACAGGATCACCCCGCTGATGTGCTCGGCGAGCCCGGGCGCGCTGAGCAGCAGCTCGCGGTAGTCGCGGCGCACCGACTCGGTCGACTCCAGGCCCACGCGAGCGAGCCGCTTGGCCATGGTCGGCATGCTCTCGTCAGCGGCCAGGATGCCCCGGCCCGGCTCGACGAGCGCGGCGGCGGTGGCGTGCATCGACATGGGACTCCTCCTCGGGGTTCTCCAGGCTTCTCCGGGCCCTCTGCTCCGTGGAGGTCAGTCGGGCCGGATGGTGCCGACACGACCAGCGTGCGCCGTGTGAGGTGCCTCCGCCCCGGCCATTGGTCCTCGGGCGCGGGGCACTCGGTCCCGGTCGTGGGGCGGGAGCGGGGTCGCCCCCTCCTCGGCCGACGGCTCGGCTGCTCCCTTCTCGGCTGCCCTCTCCTCCGCGGCGAGGACGACCCCGGTGGTGCGCAACAGGCTGTCGGGGTTCAGGCTCATCGAGTCGATCCCGAGGTCGACCAGCATCTCGGCCACCTCCGGGTAGTCCGAGGGCGCCTGACCGCACAGGCCGGAGTGGATGCCGTTGCGCCGGCACCCTTCGACGGCGAGCCGGATCATCTCCAGGACGCCCGGGTCCAGCTCGTCGTAGTCGAAGGCGACGACCTCGCTGTCGCGGTCGACGCCGAGGGTGAGCTGGGTGAGGTCGTTGGACCCGATCGAGAGGCCGTCGAAGCGCTCGGCGAAACCGTCCACCAGCACGACGTTGTTGGGGATCTCGCACATCGCGTAGACCTCGAGCCCGTCCCGGCCGCGCTCCAGTCCCAGCTCGGCCATCCGCGCCAGCACGGCGTCCGCCTCGGCGAGGCGCCGCACGAACGGCAGCATCACCACCACGTTGGTCAGTCCCATGTCCTCGCGCACCCGTCGCAGTGCCCGGCACTCCAGGGCGAAGCCCTCGGCGTACGCCGGATGGGCGTAGCGCGAGGCTCCCCGGAATCCGAGCATGGGGTTCTCCTCGTGCGGCTCGAACCACGAACCGCCCAGCAGCCCGGCGTACTCGTTGGTCTTGAAGTCGGACGTGCGGACCACCACGGGTCGCGGGTGGAAGGCCGCTGCGATCATGCCGATGCCCTCGGCGAGGCGGTGCACGAAGTACTCGCCTCCGTCCTTCGCCGGCCCCACGAGCGCCGCGAGGGACGCCTGCTCGTCGGCGTCGCGGACCAGGTCGGGGTGCAGCAGTGCCAGGGGATGCGCACGGATGGCCTCGCTGATGATGAACTCCATGCGCGCCAGGCCGACACCGTCGCACGGCAGCATGGCCGTACGGAGCGCCAGGTCGGGGTTCCCGAGGTTGACCATGAGTCGGGTGCGGGGTCGCGGCAGGTCCGACATGTCGACGCGGTCGACGTGGAAGGACGCACTGCCGGCGTACACGTGCCCCGTGTCGCCCTCCGAGCACGCCACCGTGACCTCGTCGCCGTCGTCCATCGCGGACGTCGCGTCCCCGGTCCCGACGACGGCGGGCAGTCCCAGCTCGCGGGCCACGATGGCGGCGTGGCAGGTGCGCCCACCGCGGTCGGTCACCACCGCGGCGGCCATCCCGAGCACCGGTTCCCAGTCGGGGCTGGTGGTCTCGGCGACCAGGACCTCACCCGGGCGGAACGCCGCGAGCTCGGCGCTGCCGCGCACCACGCGCGCCCGGCCGGTCGCCAGCCGGTCACCCACCGCACGTCCGGACGCGAGGACCGCGCCGTGCTCCTCCACGACGTAGCGCTCCAGGACGGCCGAGGTGCGCGCCGACGAGGTCTCCGGCCGCGCCTGCACGACGTAGATGAGGCCGTCGACCCCGTCCCGCGCCCACTCGATGTCCATCGGTCGGCCGTAGTGGTCCTCCACGGCGATGGCGGCTCCCGCCAGCTCGAGCACGTCCCGGTCCTCGAGGCAGTACCGGCCGCGATCGGCCTCGGGTGTGGGCTCGTTGACCGGTCCGTCGGAGCCGGTGACCATGCGCACCGCCTTCTCGCCCATCCGGTGCTGCAGCACGACCCGGTGCCCCGCGCGGTACGTCGCCTTGTGCACGTAGAACTCATCGGGCTCGACGGCGCCCTGGACGACGTTCTCCCCGAGCCCCCACGACGCGCTGAGCAGGACCACCCCGGGGTGACCGGTCTCGGTGTCCACAGTGAAGGCGACCCCGGAGCTCGCCAGGTCCGAGCGGACCATCTTCATCACCCCGACCGACAGGGCGACCGACCTGTGGTCGTAGCCGTGCCGGTGGCGGTAGTGCACGCCCCGGGCGGTGAACAGGCTCGCGAAGCAGCGGCTCAGGGCGATGAAGAGCGCGTCCTCGGTGACGTCGAGGAAGCTGGCGTGCTGGCCCGCGAAGCTGGCCTCCGGCAGGTCCTCCGCCGTCGCGCTGCTCCGGACCGCGAGGCGCAGGTCGCTGCCGTACCGGTCGTGGAGCCGGCCCAACGCCTCGGTCACCTCGCGACGGACGTCCGTCGGGATCCCGGCGTCCAGGACGACCTGCCGGGCCCGGGCGGCGCGCTGCTCGAGGTCGTCGACGTCGTCGGGGTCGAGCTCGTCGAGCGCCGCGTCGAGGCGGGGCCAGGCGCCCGCCTCGTCGAGGACCCGCCGGTAGGCGTCCGCCGTGACGGCGAACCCGTGCGGGACGCGCACGCCGGCGGACGCCAGGTGGCGGTGCAGCTCTCCGAGCGAGGCGTTCTTGCCGCCCACGAGGGCGACGTCCGCGAGCGTCGTCTGGTCCAGGTCGAGCACGTACGGGGCAGTGTCCATGCTGCGAGCATCCGTGCATTGGTGGCCTCGCGCACACGGCCGCGGGTCCTGTTCCGCCCGGGACCTCGTGCTCTGTGGTCCCGGGCCGGACCGACGCGACCCGCGAACCACCGTCCCCGACCGCCCGCGCGGCCGCCCACAGGGCACAAGGTCCTGATGGTTCCGGTGCCTGCGGCCCGCCGGTCCCGGTCGGTGGCCTCTGGGGACCCCGACACCGACCGGGTGACCGTGGAGGCATGACGATCTACCGGTTCGCGTGGGGGGTGGCGGCCGCCGCCACCACCGGGTGGGCGACCGCGGTGCTCGTGGCGGAGGGCAGCGTGCTGGAGGTGCTCGCGATCGCCCTGATGATGGGCGGGTGCGCCGGCCTGCTCGCCTTCACGGTCGCCGAGGACCGCCCCGACCGGTGGCACTGGACGACACAGGCCACCCTGTGGGCCACGGGCGTGACGTTGACCTGGGGTGGACTGGCGAGCATCGCCGGCGCCACGGGGAGCGTGTTCGCGCTGACCCTGGTCGCGACCTGCCCGTACCTGGTCGCCAACGTCCGTGCCCTCGTGCTGCGCTGGCGCACGCGGGGGAGCAGCGACCCGCTCGAGACGCTCGGCAAGCGGGAGCTCCTGCGGCGCTGGGAGTGGACGACCTGCGAGGTGCTGCGCGGCACCACGCCCCTCGAGCGCCGACTGGCGCTGGTGGAGCAGCGTCGCCTGCTCCTCGACGAGCTCGAGCGTCGCGATCCTGCCCACTTCGACGCCTGGGTGGTGACGGCCGTCCCGGACCGGCCACCGCCGCGCCACCGGCACCGTCGCGCGTGACGAGGGTCCCGTGCAAGCCTGGGTGGTGAGCGGGCGGCCCGGCGGCGCCGATCGCGTCGAGCGGGCGGACCTGCCGGTTCCCGTGCCCGCGGCGGGAGAGCTGCTGCTGCGCGTGCGTGCGTGCGGGGTGTGCCGGACCGACCTGCACCTGGCCGACCACGAGCTCGAGCCACGCGCCCCTCACCGGGTGCCGGGACACGAGGTCGTGGGCGAGGTCGTCGAGGTCGGGTCCGGCGTCCGCGGCTGGCGGCTCGGCGACCGGGCCGGCATCGCGTGGCTGCGCAGCACGTGCGGGTCGTGCCGCTGGTGCCGCACCGGTCGCGAGAACCTCTGCCCGGACTCGCGCTACACCGGCTGGGACAGCGACGGCGGCTTCGCCGAGCACGCCGTCGTCCCCGCGGACTTCGCCTACCGGCTCCCGGCTTCGCTGCCGGACGAGGTCGTCGCCCCGCTGCTGTGCTCGGGCATCATCGGCTACCGCGCGCTGCGCCGGGCGGCGGTGCCGGACGGCGGCCATCTCGGGCTCTACGGCTTCGGCGCCAGCGCCCACCTCACGGCACAGGTGGCCATCGCGATGGGTCTGCACGTGCACGCGCTGAGTCGCGAGCCGGACGCGCGGGCGCTCGCGACCGAGCTCGGCGCCGACTGGGCGGGCGACGTCGACGAGCCGCCTCCGGTGCCGCTCGACGGCGCGATCCTCTTCGCACCGGTCGGCGACCTCGTGCCGCCCGCGCTGCGAGCGCTCGACCAGGGCGCCACGCTGGCGGTCGCGTGCATCCACCTGACCGACGTCCCCGCGCTGGACTACCAGGCGCACCTGTTCCGCGAGCGGACGCTGACGAGCGTCACGGCCAACACCCGACGCGACGGCCGCGAGCTGCTCGAGCTGGCCGGCCGGATCGGCCTTCGGCCCCGGGTGACGACATACCACCTGGACGGCACCGGCACCGCGCTCCAGGACCTGGCCGCCGGCCGGGTCACCGGAGCGGCCGTGGTGCGGGTTCCCTGAGCCGACGCCCTGCCCGGGCCGGACGTACCGGGGGCCTCGGGGCTTGCGCCTCTGTGCTCGACCCGGCCGGCCGACGGATGGTCGAAGCAGCACCGCGATCCCGGAAGGGATCACACAGAGAGGACACGTTCGATGACACTCATGACGCGACGCAGCGCCAGCCCCCTGACCGAGATGGTGGACTGGCTGGAGACGGTGACGCCGTTCCGGGCCGCCTGGAGCGAGGGGTTCATCCCGGTGGAGGAGTACCGCGAGGACGGCCAGTACGTCGTCCGCGCCGACCTCCCCGGCATCGACCCCGACAAGGACATCTCCGTCACCGTCGACGACGGCTACCTCGTCATCCACGGCGAGCGCCGCGAGGAGCAGCACGACGAGCACCGCAGCGAGCTGCGCTTCGGCTCGTTCAGCCGGCGGATCCCGCTCCCGAAGGGGTGCGCGGGTGAGGACGTGAAGGCGTCCTACGCCGCGGGCGTGCTCACGGTCATGCTCCCCGTGGACGGGGAGGCACCCGAGCCCACCCGGATCCCGATCGCTCGGTCCGGCGACTGAACCCGTCACCTCTGCGCGGTCCCGGGGCGTCCTCGGCGCCCCTGGACCGCGCGGTCGCGCGGTGCGGTGAGCAGCCAGGCGTACGCCGCCGCGCCCAGGGGGATGGTGAGCCAGAAGCCGAAGAGCCGCCACGTCAGCACCCCCAGGAGGGCGACGCCCTGCGGGCTCCCGAAGGACACCAGCAGCGGGACGGCGGCGCCCTCGACCAGGCCCAGCCCGCCGGGGGTGACGGGGAGTAGTGCCAGGAGGCTGACCAGGGCATAGGTGGTGAGAAGCCCACCGAGGTCCGGCGGGCCGCCGAACGCCCACACGGCGAGGTGGAAGGAGGCCGCGTCGCAGCCCCAGTAGCCCAGCCCCCACAGGGTGGCCCGCCGGCTCGCCCGCGGACTGTGCAGGAGCAGGTGCACCTGGTCGGCGAGGGAGCGGACCAGGCCCTCCAGCAGCTGGGGGCGGACGAGGGGGAGGCGCGCGGCGATGGCGTGCGTGACCGTCACCACCTGGTCCGGACGCGCCATCAGCACCGCCACCAGCCCGGCGATAGCGGTGACCAGCACCGCGGCCAGCACGGCTGCGGTCCTCACCAGGGGGTGCGTCCGCGGGCTGGGCACTGCGACGACCAGGCCGACGACGAGCGCCACCACCAGCCAGAGCAGGCAGACGGCGTACTGCACCGCAGCGGCGGCGGCCGCCTCGGGGGCCCGCACCCCCGTGCGGTCGTAGAGGCGCAGGCGCAGGGCGGCGGCCGTGGCTCCGCCGCCGGGGACGACGTGGCTGAACCCGTTGCCGGTGACGTCGATGGCCAGGACGGTCGGGAAGGTCGGACGCCGGCCGAGCAGCAGCACGGACGTCAGCCTGCTGAAGCAGACCAGTGAGAGCAGCTCCGCCACGAGGGAGGCCAGCACCAGCGCGGGGGCGGCCGAGCCCAGCGAGGGCCACGACCGGGCCGCCCCCGCGACCAGGTGGACCGCGACGTACTCCAGCGCGATGACCGACACGAAGAGCAGGCCGATGCGCCGCACCCATCTCCGTGGAGTGCTCACGGCCGGGCCCCTGCCCGGCGACGGGTCGACGACCGGAGGTCACGCCCGGATCGGTCCGTCCGGCCCTGTCGTCGGTGCCCGTGCGGCCCGACGATGGTGCTGGCGGACGTGGTCCGCCGGCCCTGAAGGAGGTCGTCATGCGCAGCCCCACCAGCCGTCGCCGGCCCACCGGGAGCCTCGACGAGGAGCTCGGCTCGTGGGTGGCCGCCGGGCTCATCACCGAGGAGCAGGCGAGCGCCATCCAGCAGCACGCCGCGTCCTCGCGCCCCATGGGCGACGCCGAGCCGCGGACGTCCCTCGTCGTCGAGGCCCTGGGCTACATCGGCGCGCTCGTGATGGTGGTCGGCACGGGCATCCTGGTCGGCACCTACTGGGCGGACCTCTCCGCGTCCCTGAGGCTCGTCCTCGTCGGCGCGACCGCGGTTGCCTTGGTGGGCGCGGGCTTCGCGGTCCCCGACCGGCACGACGGCGCGGCGCTGCGCCTGCGCGCGGTGCTCTGGGCTGCGGGAGTGGTCGCCATCGGTGCCTTCATGGTGGTCTTCTCCGACGAGGTGCTCGACCTGCACGACGAGGACCAGGTCTGGCTCGTCGGATCGGTCACGACGCTGCCGGCCGCGGTGCTGTGGTGGTTGCGGCGGACGTGGGGACAGCAGCTGGCGCTCTTCGTGCCGCTGGCACTGACGGGCGCCGGCACCGCGCTCCAGCTGTGGCCGGAGTCCGAGGTGGCTCCCGGCGCCGCGATCTGGACGGTGTCGGTCGTCTGGGCCGCCTCCTCCTGGGCGGGCTGGACGGCACCGAGGACCTCCGGCCTGGCCTTCGCCGCCGTCGGTGCGGCGCTGGGCGGCCTGATGATGGACGACGACCTGGGGATCGCCCTCGCCCTGGCGGCGGCCGTGGGCACGATCGCCCTGGCCCTGCTCGAGCGCGAGCGCGTCTGGCTGGGCGTCGGCGCCGTCGCCCTGCTCTACGTCGCGCCCACAGCCGCGCGGGCGTGGTTCCCGGGCCGGCTGTCCGCCGCCCTCACCTTCATCGTCACCGGCGCGGTGCTGGTGGGCGCGGCGGCCTGGCTGGTGCGGCACAGGGGGTCCGGCGGGGAGCAGGGCTCCTCGTCGGGCATCGAGCACTGAGCACCGGGGCACGTCTCACCCTCACCCCTGGCCTTGCCCCGGCGCCGCGGCCGGACGGGCACCTCCTCCCGGTCCGAGGACCCGCGACAGGCCTGACCTTGGTCCCTAGGTGTACCGCGCCGGTGGCAGGAGCATCGATGGTGCGGACGGTGTCTCCCGCCCGGTGAGGAGGATGGTGGTGACCGACCTCGAGCACGACCGACGCGGGGATCGCCGCGGGGATCAACGCGGGGATCGACGTGGGGACGGCCCCGGCGTCCTCGCGTGGGTGGTGGCGCTCGACGTGCTGCTCAAGGTGCTCCTCGTGCTGGCCATGGCCCGGGTCGCGGTGGACCCCACGTGGGGCAACCTCGAGGGCAAGTCACCCACCACGCGCGCCGTGACCTACCCGATGCTCGCCTTCGTGGTCCCTCTGGGACACCTCTGGCTGCGCCCACGACGGCGCTACCCCTGGGGGGCGGACCTGCTGGTGACCCTGCCCGCGTTCTCCGACATCCTGGGCAACCGCCTCGACCTCTTCGACCGGGTCATCTGGTTCGACGACCTCATGCACTTCGTCGCCACCGGCGCGCTCAGCGGTGCCGTCGTGCTGCTCACGGGGTCGGGCGGACTGCCCGTACGGCGCCGGCTCGAGATCGCCGTCTCGGCGGGCATGACCCTCGCCCTGCTGTGGGAGGTGTGGGAGTACCTCGCGTTCGTCACCCGGTCCAGCGAGGTCGGCACGGCGTACGCCGACACGGTGGGCGACCTCACGCTGGGCTGGACCGGCGCGGTCGCAGCCGCCCTGCTCACGGGACTCGGTGCGAGTGGTGACCAAGGTGCGAGTGGTGACCAAGGGCAGGCGAGGGCGCACGACGTGGCGCGTCCGAGGGTCGGCGTCCCTCCTGTGCGGCCCCGCCGGGGCACCCGGGAGGGGGCGTGACCGGTGACGGGCACGCGGGACGCGCGCGGGCCGTCGGACACCGTCGTGGTGGGGGTCGACGGGTCCGCGGAGAGCCTGGCGGCGGTCGACTGGGCCGCCGAGCAGGCACGGCTGGAGGACCGGCCGCTGACCATCGTGCACGTCGCGACGATCGGCACCCTGGCGGCCGCGCACGTCGACGCGCGCACGATCGCTGCGGTCATGCAGGGGGAGGGACGTGACGTCCTGGCCCGTGCCGGTGCGCGTGCAGCCCGGCACCGGGTGCCCGACGTGCGGACCGACCTGCGCCTCGACGACCCCCTTACCGTCCTGCTCCACGCCTCGCGGGTCGCCCATCTGCTCGTGGTCGGTTCGCGTGGGCGGGGACCCGTCGCCGGCCTGCTGCTGGGATCCGTCGGGGTCGCGCTGAGCCGCCGGACGGCCTGCCCGGTCGTGGTGCACCATGCGGCGGGAACCCCACAGCCGCCGACCCACCCCACCGGTGGTCGCGTCCTGGTCGGCCTCGACGGCCCCAGCGACCGGGTGCTCGAGTGGGGGTACCAACTGGCCGCACTCCGTCGCCTGCCGATGACGGTCCTCGGCGAGCAGCACGTCCCCGGGCCATTGGCCGACCCGAGGGAGCTGGCACGGAGGTGGGGTCGCCAGCCGGTCCCCGTCAGCTGGCGTCGGGAGCGCGGCAACCTCGACGAGGCCCTGCTGCGCCTGGGCGGGGACTCGGACGTCATCGTCCTCGGATCGCACCTCCGGCACTCGGTGCTGGGCCTCCTCGACCGCAACGCCGCTCCCGGAGTGGTGGAGCGCGCCTCCTGCACGGTTGCCGTGGTCCCGGACCGGGACTGAACACCCGGCGCCACCGGGACCTCCGACCCTGTCCCGGACACCCGGGCGTCGGCAGCGTGGAGGCAGGCACGAACCCAGGAGGACGTCATGGACACCAGCACACAGGGGACCGTCGTCGTCGGCGTGACCGGGCCGGGGCGGGAGACGGCGGCGCTGCGGTTCGCGGCCGCGATCGCGCGCCGGGAGGGCGCCGAGGTCGTGCTGGCCCACGCGTTCGACGCCCACCTCTTCGTCCCCCCGCCGGGCGTGCTGCTGACCTACGCCGAGGCGTCGGACGTCGCACAGTGGATCGGCAAGGAGGTGGGCGAGGAGCTCGAGCAGCTGACCCAGGGCGCCGTGCGCTCCCGGACGCTGGTGGTCGCGGGTGCGCCGGCTAGGGTCCTCGCCGACCTCGGGCGCGGGGCACGGTTCGTGGTCGTGCAGCACTGGCAGAGGCACCTGCTCGACCGTCTCTTCGTCGGGTCGACGGTCAACGGCCTCGCCGCCCACTGTGCCTGCCCGGTGATCTCGGTGCCCGAGGAGTGGGAGCCGTCCGGCGACGATCAGCCGGTGGGCGAGGTGGTCGTCGGGGTGCACGAGGGCGGAGTGCCGCGGCAGGCCCTCACGGCTGCGTTCGACTGGGCCGCCGCTACCGGCGCGCCGCTGCGGGTGGTGCACGCGTGGCGCATGGACCCGGCCTACGACGACATCATCACGACGCGGGTCGCCGACGAGTGGCGTGCCGGCCAGCTCCACGACCTGGCGACCGCCGTGCGCGGGCTCCAGGAGCAGCACGCAGAGGTGACGGTCGAGCTGGAGGTCCGCCACCAGTGGCCGACCGAGGTCCTGGCCGACGCCACGGACGCCGCCTCGATGGTGGTCGTGGGACGCCACGCCCACGGCTGGGCGGGAGAACACCTCGGCTCGGTTGCCCGGACCGTGCTGCGCGAGGCGCGAGGGCCGGTCATGGTCGTACCCGTCGAACGGCACCACGACGAGGACCGGAACGGGGACTGGGGGCTGGTGGCCGACGAGGTCTCGCCGCAGACCTGAGCACCCGGTCGGCAGCCGGGACGCACCCAGCAGGCCATCAGCGGGGGGCGGGGTCGACAGATCCTTCGTCGTCGACGGCGAGCACGGTGGAGCGCACGTCCGTCAAGAGCCGGTCGAGGGAGTCGGTGGCCCGGGCCAGGCGCTCGCGGACGGCGGGGTCGGTCGCCATGGCACGCGCGCTGTCGAGCTCGAGGCTGGTGGCGAACACCTCCCGGACGACCAGGTCGGCGAGGCCCCCGAAGCGGCCGTCGGACCGGAGGGCCCGGATGAACGGGCCGGCGCGGGCTCGCGGCACGGGAGGTGGCCGTGCCCCGCTCGGCACTGACGGCATGTCGGGGGACGGGGCCAGCACGGCGTCGAGCATGGCGGTGGCGACCTGCCACGCCTCCCAGTGCTCGCCCGACGCTCCGGCCCGACCGCGGAGCAACGTGGTGATCCGCTCGCCCGCGTGGTCGGCGTACATCTCGAGCAGGCGCAGGTCGACCGGGTCCGGTTGGTGCGGCTCGCGCCAGTGGGTCGAGACGACCCCCATGACCCGGCCGGCGTAGTCCAGCAACGGCGTCGACTGAACGGAGCGGATGCCGTATCTCGCTGCCGTCGTCCGGTAGGGCGCGAACCCCTCGTCGCGCTCCACGTCGGGGAGCGACACCTGGCAGGCCCGGCGGAGGGCGCGACCCGACGCGGTCCCGTCGTCGTCGACGAGCCCGAAGACGTCCGCGAACGTGTCGTCGAACCCCGCGTGGGCGACCAGGCGCAGACCGTCCACCGCAGGGTCGAGCACCTGCACGTCACCGAGGTCGGCGCCGATCAGGGCCATCGCCTGCTCGAGCAGGGCCGGCAGCAGCTGGTCGAGCGTGCCGAGGGGGCTGATGGCACCGGTGGCGGCACGCAACCGGCGCAGCGCCGCCGGGTGGTCGAGGGCGTAGCGCGTCGTCTCCGCGTGGTGGCGCGCGAGGTCGCCGAGGGCCAGGGCCGGTGGTGGCGGGGGACGGCTGAGCGCGGCCGACTCGACGGCACGCAGCCGCGCGTGGAGGACGTGCACCCGGGTGCTCACTGCGCCTCTCCCTCCGGGCCCCGACGACACCGGGTGGTGGGGGTGCTCCACCACGTGGAGGACGTGACGGCGGCCAACGGGGAGCCACACCATGTGGACGTACGCGCGGTCCTCGAGAGGGTGCGGCAGGTGGTGGCGGTGCAGGCCCAGCCAGCTCGGCCGCCCGGTGCGCAGCACGCCCTCGATCGCCGCGGTCAGGACGGCGACGCTCTGCGCGTCGGGGTCGGTCGGGTGGGCGGGGAAGACGTCGGCCGCGAGCTGGTCGCGCAGGTCGTCGAGGTGCGTGCCGGTGGCCCTCGCGAACGCCGGGTTCGCGGCGCGGATGCGCAGGTCGGCATCCAGCAGCACGTAGGGCGACCAGCGCGCTCCGAACCAGGGAGCGGAGCTGACCTGCGCGACGATGCGATCCGGGATCACGACGACCTCCTGCCCAGCCAGGTTGTGACAGTCCCCGCCCACGTGAGCGTGCCGCACCCGAGCGGCAGAGGGAAGGGTCGTGCGCCCCTCCCGGGGTCAGGACTGGTGGCCCGGGCCTCGTCCGTCCGGTCGTCAGTCACCCTCGTCGGCCGGTGCGGCCTCCGGCACGACAGCGACGGTGGCGTGGGCGCGCTCGAGCACGGACGTCGCCACGGACCCGGTCAGCAGCCGGTCCA
This sequence comes from uncultured Nocardioides sp., assembly GCA_964503015.1. Lineage (GTDB taxonomy): Bacteria > Actinomycetota > Actinomycetes > Propionibacteriales > Nocardioidaceae > Nocardioides. Next base: position 24,126 of record CAZDAO010000005.1, read on the forward strand.
GCGACGTCATCGGGTGCCGGCCCACGACGACCATGTCCCAACCACCGTGGCGAGGGCTGAGCGCCTCGTCGGCGAAGCCGTGCCTCAGGGTGAGGGCCACGGTGACGTCGGGGTAGAGCTCTGCCAGACCGGCCACGGACGCCGCCAGGGAGGCGCGGAGGGGCTCGAGGTCGGGATGGTGGGCCACCCTGCCCCGACTCTCGTCGTACTGGGCGACGGCCGCGGCGGCGTCCCAGAAGGAGTGGAGCACCGTGAGTGGGAGGCCGCGCAGCGCTGCCTGGCGGTAGGCGAACTCGATGATCGCCCGCGACTCGGCCGTGCCGTCCGCGCCGACGACGACCCCGAGCCGGTGCACCTCGTCGGCGAGGGGACGGCAGATGACCACCGGGCATGCGGCGTGCGCGCTCACGGCTGAGCTGACCGATCCGAGGAGCAGGCTCGCGACGGCGCCGCGGCCGCGTGAGCCGAGGACCAGCAGGTGTGCCCGGTCGGAGACGTCGAGCAGCACCTGCCGCGGGTCGCCCGACGTGGCCAGGGGGAGGACCGCGAGGTCGGGATGGAGCGCGTGGGCAGCGGTGGTGGCCTCGTCCAGCGACTGTGCGGCCGTGCCCCCGACCGCGACGAGAGCGAGTCGGCGGCCTTCGAGCGCCGCCTGGTCGGCCGCCCACCGCAGGGCGCGGGTCGCGTGCTCGGAGCCGTCGATGCCGGCGACGACGCACCCCCTGAGGTCGGTGGAGGACAGCGGGGACGACGGTGAGGTGCTCATGCCTCAGGGTCGCGCGGCGCACGGCACCGGCGGTGCGGTCCGATGGCCCGGGGGACCTGGGCCCTTGGTCCCCTGTCTGACGCCCGGCGGGGCCGGACGCCGCGACGGCGGCTACGCGCCGGCCGACACCTCGCTGATGTGGGGCTCTCCCGAGGCGGGGTCGTTGGCGGCGACGTCCGCGATCGTCGCGTCGAGCAGGGCGTGGGCGAGGCCGGACAGGGCTCGGCACGCAGCCAGCTCGTCGCCGATCTCCGGCACGTCACGATCGCTCGGGTGACGTCGGGCAAGCGCCTCGTGGCGCAGGTCCGGACCGGCGTCGGTGTGCAGGACGGCCTCGGCGCGGGTGGACCCGTCGTCCTGCTCGTACAGGTGGATGGTCACGTTCCAGGTGCGCGTGTGCATGGTCTCTCCTCCGCCACGTCCGGCCTGCACTCCGTGCGCGGGCCCTGCGAGCATGCTCCGCTCCGCCGGGCACGGGCGCAGCGGGCTTGCGGCACGGTGCGGCAGGGACCTTCGTCCCGAGAGCGTGCCGGCTCGACAGTGGTCGGTGTCGTCCGGCCGAGGCAGCGGGCGGGCCACTCAGGCAGGTCGGGGGCCGCCGTCGCCCTCGCCGAAGGTCCCGGAACCGGTGACCACGGTCCCGGCCTCGCCGCGGACGATGGCGGCCGCGTCGGCGAGGGCGCCGATCGCCGCGACGCCGCCGGTGAGCTCGACGAAGCGGCTGGCCGCTTCCACCTTGGGCCCCATGGAGCCGCTCGGCAGCCCGAGCGCGCGGAGCTCGCCAGGGGTGGTGCGGGTGATGGGCGCGGCTGCCGGTGTGCCGAAGTCCCGCATCACCGCGGGCACGTCCGTGAGCACCAGCAGGAAGTCGGCGTCGAGCGCCTCGGCGAGCACCGCGCTGGTGAGGTCCTTGTCGACGACCGCCTCGACCCCGCGCAGCCGGCCGGTGGTGTCGCGCACCACCGGCACCCCACCGCCGCCCGCGCACACCACGACCGCGCCGCTCTCCAGGAGCAGCCGGATCAGCCGCGTCTCGACCACGCGTTGCGGGGTGGGGGAGCCCACGACGCGGCGCCACCCGGCGCCGTCGGGCCTGACCGCCCACCCGCGCTCGGCCGACAGGCGCTCGGCCTCCTCACGCGTGTAGACCTCGCCGACGAACTTGGTGGGTTCGTCGAAGGCGGGGTCGGCGGCCTCGACCAGGGTCTGGTTGATGACGGCCGCGACCTGGCGATGAGGCAGGTGGTTCTGCATCGACTGCAGGAGCCAGTAGCCGATCATCCCCTGGGTCTGGGCCCCCAGGACGTCGAAGGGGTACGGCGTCGTCAGGTGCGGGTCGGACGCACTCTGCAGCGCCAGCACCCCGACCTGAGGCCCGTTGCCGTGGGTGACGACGACCTCGTGCTGTTGCACGATCGGCGCCAGGGCGGCCACGGCGCGGTCGACGTTCTGCTCCTGGACGTCGGCGTCAGGCCGCTGCCCGCGCTCCAGCAGCGCGTTGCCGCCCAGCGCGACGACGATTCGCACGTCAGCCGCCGAGCGTCGCGACGAGGACAGCCTTGATCGTGTGCATCCGGTTCTCGGCCTGGTCGAAGACGATGGAGTGGCGCGACTCGAAGACCTCGTCGGTCACCTCCAGCGCGTCGAGACCGGTCTGGCGGAACAGGTCCTCGCCGACCTCGGTGTGGCGGTCGTGGAAGCCGGGCAGGCAGTGCATGAACTTCACCTTCGGGTTGCCGGTCGCCTTCACCACGTCCAGCGTCACCTGGTAGGGCTTGAGCAGGTGGATGCGCTCGGCCCACGTCTCCGGGGGCTCGCCCATGGAGACCCACACGTCGGTGTAGAGGAAGTCGACCCCGGCGACGCCCGAGGCGACGTCCTCGGTCTGCAGGAGGCGCGCGCCGGTCTCCTCGGCGATGCGCCGGGCCTGCGCGACGACGTCGTCGTGGTTCCAGAGCGCGCGCGGCGCGACGATGCGGACGTCCATGCCCATCATCGCCCCGGCGACCAGCAGCGAGTTGCCGACGTTGTTGCGGGCGTCGCCGAGGTAGGCGAAGGCGATGTCCTCGTCGTGCTTGCCGCAGTGCTCGCGCATGGTGAGCATGTCGCAGAGCATCTGGGTCGGGTGCCACTCGTCGGTCAGGCCGTTCCACACCGGCACGCCGGCGTACGCCGCGAGGGTCTCGACGTTGGCCTGCGCCGAGCCGCGGTACTCGATCCCGTCGTACATGCGCCCCAGGACGCGCGCGGTGTCCTCCATCGACTCCTTGTGCCCGATCTGGGAGCCCGCCGGGTCGAGGTAGGTGACCCGGGCGCCCTGGTCGAAGGCCGCGACCTCGAACGCGCAGCGGGTGCGGGTGGAGGTCTTCTCGAAGATGAGCGCGATGTTCTTGTGGGTCAGCCGCGGCTGCTCGGACCCGGCGTACTTGGCCACCTTCAGCTCGGCCGCGAGGTCGAGCAGGAACTTCCACTCCTTGGGGGTGAAGTCCAGCTCCTTGACGAAGCTGCGGTTCCTCAGGTTGAACGCCATCGTCCTCAGATCCCTTCTCGCTCGATCGGGCAGGTCATGCACCGCGGCCCGCCCCGCCCGCGACCGAGCTCGCTGCCCCGGACGGTGATGACCTCGACGCCGTTGCGGCGCAGGTGGGTGTTGGTCGTGACGTTGCGCTCGTAGGCGACGACGACGCCCGGCCGGACGGCCAGCACGTTGCAGCCGTCGTCCCACTGCTCCCGCTCGGCGGACTGCACGTCCTGGGTGGCGGTGAGCACGTTGATCGACGGGATGCCGAGCGCGTCGGCGATCGCGTCGTGCATCGCTTCGGGCGGGTGGGCGATCACCGTCAGCTCGTGGTCGCCGTCGCCCGGCTCGATGGTGAAGGAGGGCAGCATGCCGAGCCCGACGTACTTGGTGAAGGTGTCCTCGTCGACCATCGTCATCACCGTGTCGAGGTGCATGAACGCCCTCGTCCTGGGCATCGCCACGGCGACGATCGTCCGGGCGCTGCAGGCCTTGAAGAGGCGTCGCGCGAGGCGCTCCACGCCCTGCGGTGTGGTGCGCTCGCTCATGCCGACCAGCACGGCGCCCCGCCCGAGCACGAGGATGTCCCCGCCCTCGGTCGTTGCCGCACCGCCGGCGGCACCGTCCGCCCACACCTCGAACGTCGCGTCGGCGAAGTGCGGGTGCCACCGGTAGATCGCCTCGTAGTGGATCGTCTCCCGCATCCGGGCCCGCTTGCGCATCGAGTTGATCGAGACGCCGTCGTAGACCCAGGCGGATGTGTCACGGGTGAAGAGGTGGTTGGGCAGCGGCGGGAGGAGCAGGTCGTCCAGCGCGAGGGCCTGCACCACGACGGACGACGGTTCGGGCACCCGCTCGAGGAGCTCGCGCTTGGTCATCCCGCCGATCAGGTAGGTCGTCAGCTCGGCGTCGTCCATCGGTGCGAACGCGTCGTACAGGCTGTCCATGGCGAGCGGGCCGAAGACGCGCTCGTCCAGCGAGCGCTCCAGGACGTACGCCCTGGCCTCCGGGACGGCGAGCGTCTCGGAGAGCAGCAGGTCGAGGTAGTGGACGGTGACGCCCTCCTCCCGGAGGGCCTCGGCGAACCCGTCGTGCTCCTCCTTGGCCCGCTTGACCCACAGCACGTCGTCGAAGAGGTAGTCGTCGTGGTTGGTGGGCGTGAGCCGCTTCAGCTCGAGGTCCGGTCGGTGCAGGATGGCCTGGCGCAGTGTCCCGACCTCGGACTCCACGTGCAGCACCATGACGGCTCCCTCCCCGCGCGGTCTCTCCGCGCGACGCCTGCGAGACACGACCGAGATGCGACCCAGCCTCGGCTGCGGGGATGGGACGCGAGAGTGCCGAAGGTCCCCGAGCGGCCGGGCAGATGGCCACCGGTCCCGCCGGGCGGACGGGACGAAGGACCTCGCCCGAGGTGTCGCGCGGCCCTGATCCGCCGCGGGCAACGGGAGCAGAGTCGGATCAGGGAGGTGTGCCCTCCCCGCGGACCCGAGGAGGCCGGAGATGAAGCAGGCGGTGGAACGCAGGCACGTGGCAGGAGCCCCCGAGCACCCGACCGCACGATCCGGGACCGCGCTCGCGCTGCCCGCCCTGACGGCGCTCGTCGTGGGCTCCATGATCGGGAGCGGCATCTTCGCCCTGCCGTCGCAGATGGCCGGCAGCGCCGCACCGGGTCCGCTCGTCATCGGCTGGGCCGTGACCGGAGCCGGCATGCTGATGCTGGCGTTCGTCTTCCAGTCGCTCGCCCAGCGCAAGCCCGAGGTGGACGGTGGTGTCTACGGCTACGCCCGTGAGGGGTTCGGCGAGTACGTCGGCTTCACCTCGGCCTGGGGCTACTGGATCAGCGCGTGGGTGGGCAACGTGGCCTACCTCGTCCTGCTGATGTCCACGCTGGGCTACTGGTTCCCCCGCTTCGAGGGCGGCACGACGGTCTCCGCCGTCGTCGGCGCGTCCGTCCTGCTGTGGGTCGTGCACGGACTGACGCTCAGCGGTGTCCGCAACGCCGCGTTCGTCAACACCCTGGTGACCATCGCCAAGGTCGTGCCGATCCTGACCTTCATCGCCGTGGCGGCGGTCGGCTTCAAGGCCGGTGTGTTCACCGCCGACGTGTGGGGCGACGACGCCGGGCTCGGCGGCACGCTCGACCAGGTGAAGAACATGATGCTGGTGACCGTCTGGGTCTTCATCGGCATCGAGGGCGCCTCGGTCTACTCCCAGCGCGCGCGCAACCGGGCGGACGTCGGTCGCGCGACCGTCGCGGGCTTCCTCGCCGTCCTCGGCCTGCTGCTCGCGGTCAACCTGTTGTCCTACGGCCTGATGGCCCAGGCGGACATCGCGGGCCTGTCCGACCCCTCGATGGCCGGCCTGCTCGAGCACGAGGTCGGTGACTGGGGAGCGGGCTTCATCTCGGCCGGCCTGGTGATCTCCCTGCTCGGCGCCCTGCTCGCCTGGGTGCTGCTCGCGGTGGAGATCCTGCGCCTGCCTGCCCAGGACCACGTCCTCCCCGCCGCGCTCGGCCGGGAGAACACCCATGGTGCGCCCGCGAACGCGCTGTGGCTGACGAACGCGTGCGTCCAGGCCATGCTGCTGTGGACGCTGGTCAACGACAACACCTACACCGATCTCGTCTACCTCGCGACCTCGCTCATCCTGCTGCCCTACCTGTGGTCCGCGGCCTACCAGCTCAAGCTCGCCGTGACGGGGGAGACCTACGCGGACGGGCGGGCGCGGGGTCGTGACCTCGCCATCGGCGTGGTGGCCCTGGCGTACGCCGTCTGGCTCGTCTACGCCGGAGGGTGGGAGTACGTCCTGGTCGCCGGGCTGTTCTACCTCGTCGGCAGCGGGTTGTTCGCGTGGGCCCGCCGGGAGGCCGGTCGTCCCGTCTTCGCCGGGGCGATGGAGAAGTCGCTCGTGGCGCTCGTCGGCCTGCTCTCGGTCGTCGCCGTGGTGGGACTCGTGCAGGGGTTCGTCTCGGTCTGAGGGCCGGGGCGAGGGCGCGGTCCGGTCGGGTGTGAGCGCCGGGCGGGTGACGACCCCGACGCCACCGACGGTCGGGGTGGAGGAGGAGTTCCTGCTCCTCCACCCGCACAGCGGAGACGTCACGCCCGTCGCGCACGCTGTCATCGAGCGGGCCGCCACGCCCTACCGCGTGACCAGCGAGATCATGCGCTTCATGGTCGAGACCCGCACGCCGGTGTGCACGACCCTCGACGACGTACGCGCGAGCCTGCAGGACGCGCGCCTCCGCGTGGCCCGCGCGGCCAGGGCGCACGGCGCAACCGTGGTGGCGGTCGCGGTCCCGCCCCGCGGGTTCCCGGCCGCGCCCCCGGTCACCCACGAACCCCGGTACGCCGAGCTGCTGCGCCTCTTCCCCGAGCAGACGCGCGTCAGCGGGACGTGCTCGTGCCACGTCCACGTGGGGGTCGCCGACCGGCAGACAGGGCTCCGGATCGTCCACGCGATCCGACCGTGGCTGCCGGTCCTCCTGGCCCTGACGGCCGCCTCACCGGTGTGGAACGGGCAGGACTCGGGCTGGGCCAGCCGGCGCTTCCCGCTCGTCGCGACGTGGCCGACCGCCCGGCCCCCGCCCCGGGTCCGGACCGTCGCGGAGTACGACGCCAGGGTCCGCGCCGCGGTGGCGTCCGGACTCGCCCTCGACGCGCGCAGCGTCTACTACCTGGTGCGGCTCTCACCCCGTCACCAGACGGTCGAGCTGCGGGTCGCGGACACGTTCCTCACCGCCGAGCAGGCCGTCGCCTGGGCGGGGCTGGTGCGTGCCCTCGCGGCCGTCGCCGTCGACGGCTCGCGACGACTCGCGACCGACCGGCAGGAGCCGGACGTCGCGCTGCTGCGGGCCTGTGCGCTAGCAGCGCGCAACGGGCTCGACGGACACCTGCCGCGCCCCGGGTCGGGTGCGAGCGTGCCGACCGTGGCCCTGGTCACCGAGCTGCTCGACCTCGCCCGTCCCGTGCTGACCTCGTGGGGCGAGGAGGAGGTCGTGGTGCCGGCGCTCGAGCGCATCGTCGCGGACGGGGGCGGCGCGGCGGTGCACCGACGGGTGCTGCGCGCGACCGGGGACCCAGGGGCCTACGTCCGGGCGCTGGCCCGACTGACCTGTCCCGGGTCGCCATGACCTTCGACCCTGTGTCGTGACGCCCGCACGAGCCAGACTCGCGGCATGTCGCTCGAGTCCTCGCCCCAGGTCGTCGAGATCGAGCCGCAGGAGGCGGTCACCGTGCGCGGTGACGTCCCGGTGGCCGACCTCACGGAGTTCTTCTCGCACGCGTTCGGTGAAGCCGCCACGGCGGCGAGCATCGCGGGCGTCGACATCGTCGGGCCGCCCTTCGCGCTCTACCCGGAGATGCCCACGACGACCGTGGCCGTCGAGGCCGGCTTCCCGGTGTCGGCGCCGGTCGGCACGAACGGCGACGCCCACCGCACGGTCCTGCCGGGCGGCCGGGTGGTCCAGGCCGTCCACGTCGGCCCCTACGACTCACTGGAGCAGAGCTACGCCGAGCTGCAGTCCTGGATGGTCGACCACGGGCTGCGTCCGGCGGACGCGATGTGGGAGTGCTACCTCACCGACCCCGAGAGCGAGCCCGACCCGGCCACGTGGCGGACGATGATCGTCTGCCCCGCTACGGCCTGACCACCTCGCGGAGGTTCCCCATCGCGCGTGCCACGGCGTCGCGTGCGGCCTCGATCCGGGCCGCGCTCGGGGCGCTGGTGCGGGTCAGGGCCCGGTCGAGGTCCAGCTCGGCGGCGAACAGGTCCTGCAGCACCAGTGAGTGGACCGCCTCGAGCAGGCGCTCGCGCTCCTCGATCCGGGCCAGTCGCTCACTGCGCCGGATGTTGCAGACGAAGCAGTGCGCCCCGGACTGCGCGTGCAGGTCGGTCACCGCCACCTCGACCCAGGACCAGGCGCCGTCGGTGCGGACCCGCAGCTCGGCGACCCGCTCGGCGTCGCTCGGGTCTCCCGCCAACAGCTCGTCGAAGTCCTCGCGGTCCTCGGGGTGGACCACGTCGGTGAGGGGGGTGCCCACGATCGCGTCCACCGGCCAGCCGAAGAGGTTCGCGACCGCGGGGCTCGCGTAGCTGACGCAGCCCTGCGCATCGACCAGGACCGCGGCATCGCTCGAGCGCTCCATCAGGTGACGGACCGCCTCACCGAGGTCGAGCGAGGACCCGACGATGCCGATGAGCGCCCCGTCGCGGTAGACGCCGCTGTCGGTCACGAGGGCGTGCATCATCCCGCCCCCGCGGCGCTGGACCGGGAACCCGCCGGACCACGTGCGACCCTCCCGCAGCGCCGCCATGATGTCCTCCGCCGCCGCTTTCGAGACCGCCGGCACCGTCACCTCGGTGATGTCGCGCCCCACAGCCTCGGCGGCCGGCCAGCCGTACAGCCGTTCAGCGGCGCCGTTCCAGAACAGGACCGTCCCGTGGGCGTCCGTCGCGATCACGGCGTGCCCGATCGCGTGCAGCATCTCCTCCGCGGTCGGCACAGGAGGCGTCGTGGGCTCCACCGATCCAGCATGCCCCCGTGCCCTGGCGCGGGCACGGGGCGAAGGTCCCGACCGGTCGGGCACGTCGAGCTGGCGCGGAGCGCACGGTCTCGGGCCGCACGACCGGCGGCGTTCCAGAGGCGATGGTCACGACCTCGCGCCGACCGAGGAGATCGGCCTCGACCCGCGGGGTCCAAGGACTCTGGTGAGCCGGGGACCGCCCCGGGCACGGTGGTGCGAGGGACGCACGCAGGAGGGGTCATGGCAGGCGTCGTCGACCGGCTGGACGCGGGGAGGCAGCTCGCCGCGCGCCTCGAGCACCTCCGTGACCGTGACCCGGTGGTCCTCGGGATCCCGCGAGGCGGCGTGCCGGTCGCGGCCGAGGTGGCCCGGTCCCTCGGGGCGCCCCTCGACGTGGTCGTGGTGCGCAAGCTCGGGGTGCCGTGGCAGCCCGAGCTCGCCATGGGCGCGATCGGCGAGGGCGGCTACCGCGTGCTCGACCGGGACCTCATCACGCGCGCGGGGGTGAGTGCGCAGCAGCTCGCCGCCGTGGAGACCAGGGAACGCGTCGTGCTGGAGGACCGGGTGGCGAGGCTGAGGAAGGGGCGGCCACCGACCGACCTCACCGGACGCGTCGCGGTCGTCGTCGACGACGGCATCGCCACGGGCGCGACCGCACGCGTCGCGTGCGCCGTCGCCCGCCACCTGGGCGCTGCCCGTGTCGTGCTGGCGACGCCGGTGGCTGCTGCGGACACCCTGGCCGCGGTGACCGAGGCGGACGAGGTCGTCTGCGTGTCGACGCCGTACCCCTTCCTGGCGGTGGGTCACCACTACCGCGACTTCTCCGCCACCACCGACGAGGAGGTCGTGGCGCTGCTGCAGGCGAGGCAGGAGCCGTCGCGTGCGACCGGCTCACCACTCGTCGACGCCGACGTCACGCTGCACGCCGGCAGGGCCGTGCTCGGGGGACACCTCCACGTGCCAGCGGCGCCGCGGGGGATCGTGGTCTTCGCCCACGGCAGCGGCAGCAGCCGGCACAGCCCTCGCAACCAGTACGTCGCCTCGGTCCTGCAGGAGGCCGGCCTCGGCACGCTGCTGCTCGACCTGCTCACCCCCGAGGAGGCGCACGACCGGCGCAACGTCTTCGACATCGGCCTGCTGGCCGACCGCGTCGCGGGTGCCACCGACTGGGTGCGCCACCGGCCGGACGCGGCCGGCCTGCCGCTCGGGCTGTTCGGAGCCAGCACCGGCGCCGCCGCCGCGCTGTGGGCTGCCGCCGAGCCGGACCTGTCGGTCGGGGCCGTGGTGTCGCGGGGTGGTCGGCCCGACCTCGCCGGCCCGCGGCTCGAGCGGGTGACGGCGCCGACGCTGCTGATCGTCGGCGGTGCCGACCCGGCAGTGCTGCAGTTCAACCGCGAGGCGCGGGCCCGGTTGCGGTGCCCGTCCCGGCTCGTCGTGGTCGAGGGCGCCGGCCACCTGTTCGAGGAGCCGGGCACGCTGGCCCGGGCGGCGACCCTGGCGCGCGACTGGTTCCTCGACCGCCTCGACCGGGGCGACCGTCCTCTGGCCAGCCGGGTGGGGGCGTCGTGATGCGCCACCCGGAGACCGCGGTCGCCGACGCCGAGGAGCTCCGCGAGATCCGGGCGCTGGCGCGTCCGCTGCGCGGCGTCCACGACCTCGACGCGCTCGTCGGGCGACTGGGCGGCGACCGCTTCGTGTGCCTCGGCGAGGCGTCGCACGGCACCCACGAGTTCTACGGGTGGCGGGCCGAGCTGAGCCGGAGGCTGGTCCTGGAGCACGGCTTCACCTGGATCGGGGTCGAGGGTGACTGGCCCGACTGCTGGCGCATCAACCGGTGGGTGCGCGGCCTGGAGCACCAGCACCTCGACGCGGAGCAGCTGCTCGCCGGCTTCGAGAGGTGGCCGACCTGGATGTGGGCCAACCACGAGGTCGCCCGCTTCCTGGACTGGCTCCACGCGGAGAACCTCACCCGCCCGCCCGAGCGCAGGGTCGGCTTCTACGGGCTCGACGTCTACTCCCTGTGGGACTCGCTGCGCGTCATCGTCTCGTGGCTCGAGGCGCACGCCCCGCAGGCCGTGCCCGCCGCGATGCGGGCCTGGCAGTGCTTCGTCCCCTACCGCGAGGACCCGCACCAGTACGCCTGGAGCGCCCGCCTGGTGCCGACGTCCTGCGAGGGCGAGGTCGTCGACCTGCTGGCGGAGGTGCGTCGGCGTACCGCCGGCATCGGCGAGGGCGACGAGGGTGCGTTCGACGCCGCGCAGAACGCCGCGGTCGCCGCCGAGGCCGAGCACTACTACCGCGTCATGGTGCGCGGCGACCGCGAGTCGTGGAACATCCGCGACCGGCACATGGCCGCCACCATCGACCGCCTGGCGCGCCACCTGGGGGAGGGGTCCAAGGGCCTGGTCTGGGAGCACAACACCCACGTCGGCGACGCCCGGGCCACCGACATGGCCGCCTCCGGCCTGGTCAACGTGGGCCAGCTGGTCCGCGAGCGACACGGCGACCAAGGAGTCTCGCTGGTCGGCTTCGCCTGCCACCGGGGCTCGGTGGTGGCTGCGTCCGGGTGGGGCGAGCCCGAGCGGGTCTTCGGCGTCCCCGAGGCGAGGGCCGGCTCGCACGAGGACCTGCTGCACCGCGCCCTGGCCGGCGACGCGGTGCTGGAGCTCGGCCCCGACCGCAGCGGACCGTGGTCGTCCGCCCGCCGGGGGCACCGGGCGATCGGCGTGGTCTACGACCCCCGCCGCGAGGCCGGTAACTACGTGCCCACGGTGATGGGCGGGCGTTACGACGCGCTGCTGTGGTTCGAGCGCGCCGACGCCCTTCACCCCTTGCACCACGAGGGCAGGCCACGCGAGCCGGAGCTCGAGACCGAGCCCACGGGCTTCTAGCGCAGACGTGACGGGAGACGTGATGACGCCGACGGTCGCAGCACCCCGACGGGCCGCAGCCCGGGCGGTCGGTCGGTCCGTGGTCACGTCCGTGCAGATGATCGCCCGACGTCAGGTCTCCCAGCCGAGGGGACAGATGGGTCGCCAGGTCCGGTTCGCCGACGGCACCACTGCGCGCGTCTACCGCGAGACCTCCGTGCCCCGCACGCCCGCCGAGCCCTGCGTCCTGCTGGTGTCGTTTCGCCTGCGCGGGGTCTCCACCACGTGGTCCCACGCACTGTTCCGGGCCGAGAGCGTGCTCAACACCCCGCTCTTCGTCGGCTTCCCGGGGTTCGTCTCCAAGCTCTGGTTCGCGGCCGACGGCCACGGCGCCTACCGGGGTCTCTACGAGTGGGACCGCGCCACCGCGGCGGAGCACTACGCGCGGTGCCTGTGGCGCGTGCTGGAGCTGGTCTCGGTGACCGGCTCGATCGACTACCGCGTGATCCCGGACCGACGCCGCGACGAGGTGCTCGAGGACCCCGCGCTGCTGGAGCGCTACGCGCCCGAGGAGGCCGGCGCATGGTGGCGCCTGCTGCCGGCCTGACCGACGTCCTGGTCGTCGGTGCCGGTCCGACCGGGCTGACCGCGGCGCTCCAGGCGCACCTGCACGGTGCCCGCGTACGGCTCGTGGAGCGGCGGCCCGACGCCCACCGCCCGTCCCGCGCGATGGTCCTGCACCCGCGCACCCTGGAGCTGCTCCGCCCGCTCGGCGTCGCCGACGCCCTGCTGGAGCGAGCCGACCGGGACCCCGGAGTGGTCCTCCACCTGGGGAGAAGAGCCGTCGGCGTGGACCTCGGCGACCTGGCGCTCGCCGGGACGGAGTTTCCGCACCTGACCGTCGTACGCCAGTCGGTCGTGGAGGAGGTCCTCGCCGGTGCCCTGACCGAACAGGGCGTGCGGGTCGAGCGCGGGGTCGGGCTGGTGGACCTGGCCACCGAGGACTGCGGCGCGTGGGCGACGCTCGACCGGGGGAGCGTGGCCGAGCAGGTCCGGGCGCGCTACGTGGTCGGGTGCGACGGTGCGACCAGCACGGTGCGCACCCGCGCCGGGATCGGCTGGCGGGGTGCGCCCTACCGCGAGGAGGTGGTCCTCGCCGACCTCGAGCTGGACGGCGCGCTGGCGGAGGGGCTGCACCACGTCGCGGCCGGCCGGAAGGGGCTGGTGTTCCTCTTCGCCCGGGGGGAGCGGGCCACGTGGCGGATGCTGGCCACGCGTCCTGCCCGACCGGCGACGCCGTCGCCGTGCCAGACCGGCGTCGCCGGCGACGAGGTGCCGGAGACCGACCTCCAGGCGCTCCTGGACCAGGCCGGGCTCGGCGTCACCGTGCGGCAGGTGGCGTGGTCGGCGAGCACCCGGCTGGAGCGTCGGGTCGCCGAGGGCTTCGCCTCCGGTCCGGTCCTCCTCGCCGGCGACGCGGCGCACCTCCACTCGCCCGCAGCCGCCCAGGGGATGAACACCGGGATCGGCGACGCGGTCAACCTGGGCTGGAAGCTCGCCGGGGCGTGCCGCCACCCGGGGAGGACCGTCCTGATCGACTCCTACGACGACGAGCGCCGGCCGGTGGCGCGGCAGGTGCTCGCACTGACCCACGCCGTCTTCGTCGCCGAGGCCTCGATGCGGCCGCTGCCGAGCTTCGTGCGCGGCACCGTGGCGCCGCTCTCGGCTCCGCTGCTGGGCTACCTCGCACGACGCCGGGCGCTGGTGGCCGTGGTCGTCCGGCTGCTGTCGCAGTCGTGGGTGCGCTACGGCCACAGCCCTCTCTCGGTCGAGGGGGTGCCGGGCGGCCCCGGCCCGCGCCCGGGTGACCGCGTGCCGGACGGGCAGGTCGTCGCGGACGGGAGTCGGGTCCGGTTGCACGAGCTCCTCGCCCGGCCCGGTGTGCACGTCCTGCTGGCCTCGGGAGCAGCATCCCCCGAGGAAGTGGGCGGGCCGCTGGTGACCGTGCGAC